>JBFJYX010000308.1:0-3915 GCA_041622415.1 Pontiella sp. | reverse complement strand
AGGCCGCTACCATACAGGAAAATACGGCGTTTCCGGCCGTTGACCTGATCGGAAGCCATTATCTGGAATCCACCGGAAACGATGCCAATGCGCTTTCCCGGAACGAGCTTTCCAAAGGGGTGGACCTCAAGGCTCTGGCCGGGCAAAGTTTTACGCTGAGCGGTCCGGCGACCCTGGCCGCGGTTACGGTGCAGCAGGGCATCGGTAAAGATTGGTCCAGGTCGGGGGCTTCCCCCATGACCATATGGATCGGAGAATACGATACCACTGATGTGAGCAACCATGTGGTGGGCGCAACGTATCTCTCCGAAACCTTTCCAATGACGAACTCTTTTACGGGCGGCAATTTCTATACGATCAATCTCGATTCGCCCGTGGTTTTACCGGCCGGCGAATATGCCTTTGAGCTTTTCTGGACCGACCAGAGTGCCCAGGCCGTGCACCGCACGTGGTTCAACTACAGCACGACCGGCGGGTATGATGACGGGCAGCTGATTGCCACGCCTTTCACGGTGACGAATATGCCGCCGATTGGAGAGGCAACGGGAGAAGATGTATACGACCTGGTATTCGCGCTGCACAGTGAGCCGGTGCTCCCGGCTCCCGGGACATTGCTGACCCCTTCCGAACTGGCGATGCCGCATGTCATCGGGACCGGCTCAACCACCGGAATGGTGGATGCTGTCGTTGAATCCGATACGACTATGGATGTGACGATTACTGTTTCAGATGAGTCTCATGTCGGGGCGTTCAGCGTTCTTTCCGCAACACCGCAAACGCTGACCAATGAAACGAACGAATTATTGTTCAAATTTGACAATACGATCGCCGGTCTGGTTGACGGAGAGACCGCCACTGGACTGGTTACCTTTGCCTGGGCCGAAACCGGCGGCGGCGCAAGTGGAACCAATTTCATGGCGATCAGCGCAACCGGTTCCTATCCGGCCGGCGAACTGAATGTCTTCAACGGCTCTGCCGGCACGGCGTGGGGCGTTGCAACAAACTGGAATCTCGGGCGCGTTCCCGGCACATTGGGTGCTGACAAGGCCGTCATCCAGAACTCATTCGTGGTCGATGTGACGACGAACTTTACCGGCGCATTGGCCTGGAACACGGTCGTGCGCGGCAACGGTGCGACATTGAACATTGGTGCTGATTTCCTGAATGCCGGCGAGCTGACGCTCAGCGGGGCGTCGAACAATTACGGGTATGTGAATCAGACCCTGGGCTCCGTGGAATTGACAGCATTGAGCATCGGCCATTCCTCCGGCCTTTCGGCATCCAACTCGGTCTATACCTTGTCGGGCGGAACGCTGACAACCCGTGCCAATGGCAACATTGAAGTGAATGGTGAGCTGATCATTAACGGCGGATCACTGATCTATGATACGGCCGGTGACAATGATATCTTCGTTACCGGGACGGGTCTTCTGAAAATGGACTCAGGCAGCTTGAGCAGTACAGCCACCGGTGGCGGCGATGTGCTGACATTCAATGCCAATGTTGAAATCAGCGGCGGAACGGTCGACTTGAATGGGCGAAATCATTTCACCCGGGAGTTCAAGGTTATCGGGGATGCCGCATCGATATCGGTGCAGCGCGTGAATATTGCCCCGGATTATGTTTTTGAATTCGCGCCCGGTGGAGGTTCTGCATTGAGTGCCGTGGATGTCCCGACCTACCTCCGGCTGGTGGACGGCTCGATTCTGGTGGACGGTTCCAACTACACAGGTGGAAGCGCTGAGATCCCGCTGTTTACCACCGTTAATGTGGATAATATTCCGGCGGATCCCGCCGCGGCCTTTGTTACCACCAACTTCGCCGATGGAGTCATTGCGACGATCACGGCGGATACCGTTGCGAATACGGTGATTCTCAGCATCACGGCCGAAGGGTTTTCCGGTTGGGTCAGCGACTTCGGTTTAACCGGCGATGACGCACTGCCGGGTGCGGATCTGGAACCCGACGGACTCAATAACCTGATGGAATATGCCCTCGGCGGAAATCCGACCAACGACGATGCCGCCGCGGTTTCTCCGAAAACCTACACGGCTGATGATGGCGGAACGGCTTATTTCTACCATGTCTCCGGCCAGCGCGTCGGCGATCCCGCACTGACCATTACACTGGGAACCGAGACTATGCTGACCGGCGTAGCCCCGACCTGGGACACGAACGATGTAGCCTTCGTGGGTGAGTCGGCGGTCTCGAATAATTACAAGACGGTAACCAACCGCACCGTGGCCACCCCGAGTGTGAAGTTTATCCAGATGGAAGTTCAGAAGGACTGACCGCATTTTGCGAATCATGAACGAGCTCCTTCTTCAATCAGTTCGTGGTTGAAGAAGGAGAGTTTAAAATAAAAATAAAAAGGAAAATAATGAAAACGAGATTCTGGGCAATAGGAATTGTCGCCGCACTCTCAGTGTCTGCTAACGCTGCGCTCATCACTGTTGAAAACATGGATTCGGACAGTGTCAGCATCTCTGGATTCACCGTTAGCTCCGCTACGGTAGGAAATACGGTGACGTATTCCTTTACCCAAACCGGCGATCTTGATGGACAAGCTAATGTTGATGATACGCTGAGTTTTCAACTGATCTCCGAATTCTATACCGGTTCGTCTTTCGACGGAACGGATGTAACCCTGGGAGCCACGCAAGTAACACCGCAAACTGACGGCAACTGGGAGAATACGTTTAAAGCCGGTAATACCTATAGGTGGGAGGTGGATAATATTTCCTACACCGATGGTGAGGATGATGAGACGCTTGCGTTCGGCGGATTTACGGCGATTAATACAATTGGTTACGCTGGCACGGCTGCGGGCAACTATGACTTCTATGTAGGCTTGCTCGGGGCGACTACCATCACAGGTGTTCCCTCCTTCACTGCCGATCTTACGTCCGGTGGAACGAGTTCCATAGTCTACTTTACGGGTGCAACTGATGCTGTTCGCTTGCGGGATTTAGACTTCCAGTTCGAGACAACCGCCATCCCGGAACCGGCGACGCTGGGGCTGGTGGTTGCGGCCGGTGTTTCGGCGCTGTTTATTCGCCGCCGTTGGATGCTGTAGCCGAAAGCGCCGCAACATTCGCTGCCCCCGCGTCTTTGCGGGGGCAATTTTATGTACTCTTGATAAAACCACTGATGCCAGTGACCGGGAATTGTCCGATGTTAAAAATAAAGTCTCTTCTCCTGTTTGGCCTGACGGCCTCCGCTTTTGTCTATGCCGAACGTCCGGCGCAACCGAATATTCTGCTGCTGCTGACCGATGATCTCGGCTGGCAGGATGTCAAATGCTACGACATCGATGAACCGTCTCCGATGGAGACGCCGAACCTTGATGCGCTTTCGAAAAAAGGGGTGATGTTCCGGCAGGCCTATTCCCCGGCTCCGACCTGCGCGCCTTCGCGTTGCGCGATCATGAGTGGAAATCATCCGGCGCGGGCACAGAAAACGCATGTGGTCGGCGGTGCGCCGCCCAGTTCCGGGGCCGGCCGAATGATGGATCCCTGGTACAGCGGGCGGATGCCGGCGGATACCTTTACCCTGGCCCGGGCGATGAAGCAGAACGGATACGTCACGGGTCATTGCGGCAAGTGGCATATTGCGCTTGAGCATCATGCCTTTCCGCAGCCGGAAGATGTTGGATTTGATTATACGCGTTCGGATCGCGGCGCCCATTCGGGGCTGAAAGACCGCATGACCGGCTTTGCGACAACGGATCCCGACGATCCGTACCGTCTCGATGAAAACGGGTTTCCTTATCATCAGAACAATGAAGATGCGCTGACGTTTATCCGCGAGAACAAGGATAAACCGTTCTTTCTGTATTATGCCACCTGGCTGGTGCATTCGCCGATCATGACGCGCAATGAAGCGCTGTTGAACAAGTATGTGGAAAAGCTGGGT
>JBFJYX010000307.1:0-3965 GCA_041622415.1 Pontiella sp. | reverse complement strand
GTTTTAAAACCGGGCTCTACACCTCGCCGCACCTCATCCATTTTTCCGAGCGTTTCCGCATCAACGGGGCGGCGATTACGGATAAAAAGCTGGAGGGCTATATCCAGGCCCTGGAAAAAACCGCAGATGACGTCGAGGCGGCCACCAGCCTGCGCGGCGCAACTTTTTTTGAAATCTCGACCGCCATTGCGTTTCAGTATTTTGCGGATGAGCATGTTGACGTCGCCATCATTGAAACCGGGATGGGCGGACGCTGGGACGCGACCAACGTGGTGATTCCGCTGATCTCCGTGATCACGCATATCGACATTGACCACACCAACTTCCTTGGCGACACGATTGAAAAGATTGCGTCTGAAAAGGCCGGGATCATTAAGCCCGGCCGCCCGGTGGTTTCCGCTCCGCAGTGCGAAGCGGCGATGGCTGAATTAAAGAAGGCCGGTGTTCCCATCATTGGAAGTGCCGAGGCGGTTTCGGTCGTTCGTGTAGACGGAGCTTCCAGCTCCGTTACCGTCCCGAAGCCGAAGGTGCAGAACGGAGCTGGAAGCTCCGTCTACGATGTGCAGCGCCTGAAAATCGAAACGCATTCGCAAAACCTGCCGCCGATCAATCTGCCGCTGCTCGGTGAGTGCCAACGCGAAAACTGCGGCGTGGCGGTGGCGGCCCTGGAAGTGCTGGGCGATATGCTCGAGGTGGAGCTGAACTTTAAAAAGGGGCTGGAATCGGTGGAGTGGGGCGCGCGTTTCCAGACCCTGGAAACCGAGCCGCTGATCATTCTCGACGGCGCACATAATCCTTCCGCGGGGCGTGCACTGGCCGTCACGCTGAAAGAGCTCTATCCGCGAAAAAAGATCGGTTTTATTTTCGGGTTCCTCGATGACAAAGAGTCGGTGGAGTTCCTGCGGGCGCTGAAACCGCGGGTGGCGAGGGCCTGGACGGTGGGCATCGACGCGCCGCGCGGTACGACGGCCGATGACGCGGCGCTGAAGTGCCGCGTGGCGAATATTGACGCTGAGCCCGGCGCTGTTTCCGAGGTCTGGAAAAACGCGCGGCAGTGGGCGGATGATCCGGACCGGATGCTGGTCGTCACCGGCTCGCTCTACCTGAAACAGGTGCTGGCTGCAGCGGCGTGTCTGCCCCTGCGGCCTGCGTAAACAGACCGCGCAGGGGACATGCAGCGCACGGTTATCGTTTGAAGCTGCGGCGAATGAAGAATGCGCCAATACAGGTCAGGCCGGCCAGGGCCATACTCGACGGTTCAGGAATGGCCTGATAGGTCAGGTTGTCCATCGAAAAGCCGTCGGTTGCGGAGGACGTGATGGTGATGGTGGTGAACGGGGTGTCGGATACGAAGCCGATGTTGTTGATCTCATTTGCGTTGAAATAGACGTCCAAAGTGTCATTCGCCGTGTTGTTGAGCGTGAAGTAGGATGTTCGTAGATCTGCGAAAAAGTTGAAGTCGGCGGAAAACGCGGTGACGTCACCGGCAAAGGTGATGGTTAAACTGTCAGACGTGCCGACCTGTGAGGGTAAGAAAGGCGTACCGTCGAAGTCAAAACCGGCGTAGGAGTTAATAGTTCCGGCATCAATAAAATTGCGCGTTGTCGAGGTGACGGTTCCTGAAAGGGTCAGGTCGCCTATGGTCAGCGATCCGCCGTTGCCGAAATTGGCGCTGTCCTCTGTGAAGGAATTGAAATTCTGCGAGGACATCGTGAGTGCGGCGGTGGCGGTTGCAAATCCGGGTTCATCGTTAATGAAACTTGTTAGGCCTGCATGTGTTGCTGTGCAGCTGAGAAGCAGCAGGGCAGTGGCTGTGTATAGGGTGTGTTTTTTCATTTTATCTTTCCTGTTTATGTGTTTGCTACAAGGTCTGCAGGTGTATTGCTCACCTGAGACCATAAGAATCTTCAAAGGTGGGGGTTGTGCCGGGATTTTCATTTCATAGAAGTTCGGCTTCTGGTTTTCAGTAAAATATGAGCAATATATATGCCATACTCATGATTAGTATCGAGCCGGCCTGCATGGCGTTGGCCGGTTCCGAAATAGGAACAGAGCGAGTGGCTTTCGGTTAGGGCAGCGTTTTCAAGGCCTGTGACGATTTGGGGTCCCCGGGTGCCCTGGATACTGAAGTAAAGCTGGTTTCGGTGTTCGTGTAGACGGAGCTTCCAGAAGCCGAAGTGCAGAACGGAGCTGGAAGCTCCGTCTACGATGTGCAGCGCCTGAAAAACGAAACGCATTCGCAGAAGCTGCCGCTGCCCGGCGAGTGCCCGCGCGAAAACTGCGCGGAAGTGGGCGGATGATCCGGATCGCTTTACCTCAAGCAGACGCTCGGCCTTTGACCGGTTTCAGGCGGCGGGGCAAAAAAAGAACCGCCACGAAAATTCGCGGCGGTTGAGGGTCTGCAGCCGCCCCGACGCTGCGGGGCGTACGAGCTCAGCGAGCTCGTCTGCATCGACCGTCCGGCCTAGTGACCTTCGTCAACAATGTTGCCGGATTCTACCTGTTCGATGATTTTTGCGTAGTCATCGTTCAGCGGGCAACCGCATTTGTGGCCTTCTTCGACGGTTGCGTGAAGACGAGCCTGTTCGATGTGCCAGGTTGCAACTTTAAGATGCTGATCAACGTTCATTACGTTCTCCTTAGTATTACTTGGTTAGCTATTAATTAGTACTAATGCGGTCTAATATAGCGGGTGGATTTTGCGGCGCAATACCGAAGTATGAAAAAACGGCGATGGTAAGCGGCGCTGCGGAAAGCGGCGTTCTGGCCGCGTTTCTGTATCCGGGCTCAGGCCATGGTGTTGAGCCTGTCGGCCGTGACTTCGGATTGAAGGGGCTGACCGGCATGCCAGCGCAGAAATTCATCGATCACATGGTCGGCGAGGCGCTGCACTTCGCCGTTGATGGACCCGGCAATATGACTGCTGACGAGCACGTTCGGCAGGGAGAAAAGCGGGCTGTCTTTTTCCGGCGGTTCCGGATCGGTGACATCGAGCAGGGCGGTGAGGTCGGGCCGCGCCTGCATGACGTCGAGCATGGCGGGTTCGTCCACGGTGGCGCCGCGGCCGGTATTAATGAATACGGCGCCGGGCGGCATGGCTTCGAAATGTTCTTTGCGGAGCATACCGCGCGTCGCGGGTTTGTTGGCGAGATGATTGGAAACGACCATGCCGCGCCGGAAGGCTTCCGCCAGCTCGACCTTTTCGACGCCGAGTTCGGCGGCGCATTCATCGGAGAGGAAGGGGTCGAAGGCGAGGATGCGGATTTGGAACGGTTTCAGCCGTTCGACCGTGAGGCGGCCGATGGTGCCGAGGCCGAGCAGCGCAACGGTCTGGTTATAGTTGCCGTCTCCGCGAAACGCGGTGTGGATGGTTTCGGGGCGGTCGTATTCGCGCAGGTTCCGGAAGTAGCCTTTGTTGGCCAGCAGAATCTGGGCGAGCGTAAATTCCGCAACGGGCACTGCATTCGCCGCGGCCGCACTGACGATCCGGACGCCGGCGGCGAGGTAGGGGGCGGCGAATCCCTGCACAGAGCCCGCCGCGTAGAAAATGATTTTCAGGTTCGGCAGCCGGGCAATCTCTTCGGCGGTAAGCGGCAGCATGCCCCACGTCGAAAAGACCACATCCACCGTTTCGAGGTCCGGAAGGTGCCGGGCAAAATTGTCGCGGGTGATGACATGGGGATGGATTTTACAGTGTTCGGCGATGCGGGCGCGCCGCTCGGCCGTAAACATGCGCGCGAGCATGCCTTCGCGTTCTGAACGTTCGAGGAACCGGATTTCCAGCGCCGAATCGGTGTCGCCGAAAAATGCTGCTTTGAGGATTTGTTTTTTCATAGGTTTATGTGCGGGAAACGTAATCTTTATGCGGTTCTTTTAAAAGATACTCTGTCGGGAAATCCGGTCCGAAAGATTGTGGCGGGGTATTCCGGTCGGAATTGGTCCTGTTCTGTTTTTGGTTGACTTGC
>JBFJYX010000306.1:0-3982 GCA_041622415.1 Pontiella sp. | reverse complement strand
GCGCCACACCGGCGTTGTTCACCAGCACATCCAGACGGCCGAAACGCGCTTTGATTTCCGCCAGCATCGCCGCACGGTCTTCGGCCGAAGAAACATCGCCTGAACAATAGAGCACTTCCGCGCCCATTTTTTCCAGGGCCTGGACGGAATCCGCCACTTTCGAAACATCCGAGCGGCCGCTCAGCACCAGGTTGAATCCGTCCGCCGCCAGCTTTTCACAAATACCAAAACCAATACCCCGGCCGCCGCCGGTTACCAATGCCACTTTTTTGCTCATTATTTTAATCCTTTCGCTTTGGCCGCCACGCGGCCTTTTTTCAATTCCGGTCCATAAATCTCTTTATCGCGCAGCACGCAGCCGCCGCAGCCGACGCCGTCTTTCATAATCTGCGTGCACATCGAACAGGTCGTGCAGCACTTCGACGGATCCATTTTCCCTTCGGTCAGGATATCCTTCACCAGTTCCGGATAGGCAAATGCGCCGCGGCCCAGGCCGATCAGCTGGCACCAGCCCTCTTCAATCATACCGGCCGCCACCTCCGGCATCAGATGCCGCAGCCACGCCAGCCCGGCGGTCGGCACCGGACATTCCGGCAGGCTCTGCTGCATTTCGCGCACGGTCTGCTGGAAACGCGCCACGCCGACGAGCGGATATTCCGGCGGCGCGCCTTCGCCCACCAGCGAATTATCGTGCGGGCGGTTCAGGTACGGCTGGAAACGCGGGAAACCGACCGACACGTTAAACATCGGCATGCCCATTTCAAAACATTCCTTCATCAGGCGCTTCGGCTCGGTCAGGTCCACGGCCCAGGAATCCCCGGCCTCCGGAACCACACCCCATCCATACGGATACGGGCACGGCTCAAGCACCGTGGTACGCGACGTCACAAACGTCGACTTCGGCAGCTCATCCATCATACGGCGCGCGGTTTCGCGCAGGAAGCGCGTGCGGTTTTCGAAGGAGCCGCCGTATTTACCCTCGCGGGTATGTGCGCCGAGCAGCTCGGCAATCAGATAGCCGTGTACCGCTTTCATATCAACACCGTCAAATCCGGCCGCGGCCGCAAGTTTTGCGGCGTTAACAAATTCGTCCTGCAGGTGGTCGAGATAGTCATCGCTGACCACATCAACATCCTCCATGCCGAGCACCGGGTCGAGATGCGGGTTGTGCTGGATCTTCAGCGGCGTCACCACGCCGCCCGGCCGGCTGTAGCGGCCCGAATGGGTCAGCTGGATCACAAACTGCAGGTCATGGCCGAATTCCGCCTGCCCCGCCGCCTTGGTTTCTTCCACCAGTTTTTTATACACATCCACGTTCTCTTCGGTGATGCGCATCTGCTTGGCATTGGAACAGCCCTCCGGAACCACGGAAACCGCCTCGGCCCAGATCAGGCCGCTGCCGCCGTCCGCAAAGCGTTTATAGCGCCGATGCGTGAGCTCCGTCGGTGCACCCGTTTCCGGATCGCCGTCGACCCCTTCCATCGGCTGGATCACAAACCGGTTCGGCAATTCCCGCTCGCCGAGCCTCACCTTCTCGCCGAGCAGCTGAAGATTTCCGGAGATCGGAAGCTCCAGGCCCAGTGCATCAAGATCGCCCCGCAGATCATCGATGGTATTCAAATTAAAACGTCTAAAATCCGTCATCCCCTGTTTCCCCTTCTCAGAAGCGTTTTTGCTTCCGAATATGCATTATAATTAAACGGCAGTCCTCCAGCACCTCATAGGTGTGTTCGAAGACCGCATCAAACTGAAGGCATTCCCCCGCATTCAGTATATGGCTCTCATGCGGCAGGTTTACCTGCACGCTGCCCTCCAGCACCCAGCAAACCTCAAAGTCATCGCGGTGCGCATCCGGATTGGAGCGCTGCGAACCTTTCGGCGCGTCGGCATAAAAACATTTACAGTTGGCAAATTCGATCTGCCGGAAATGGAAGTCGCCGGCAATCCGGTCGCTTTCCGCTTTCACCTGGGCCGTGCGCAATTCCACCAGCGCCAGCAGCTCCGACGCCGTCACGCCGAAAGCGCGCGCCAGCCGGAAAAGCGTCTTGAGTTCCGCCACGGTCTGGTTGCGTTCCAGCTTGGAAATCACAGCCGGAGAAATCCCCGTACGCTCCGAAAGATCCGCAATGGTCATTTCATGCCGCTTCCGCAGATCCCGGATGACCGAGAAGTTATACATATCCGTGCTGTTAGCAGCCGTTCCCGCCATGTTGGCCTCCTGTGAATGCGGCGGAATATAGCGCTTGACTATTTTCTTAAGCAATATATTTTTATCCACAATTTACTAAAGGAGAAATTTAATGCAGATCAATCAAAACCTCACCCCGGCCGACCTGCTCCCCGATCTGGAGCGCTTCTGGGCTGTTTCCGGCCAGAAAATCAACAGCCTGAACGAAAACTATGATTCCGCAAAGGGATCCCCTGTTTTCACGGTGAAGGGCGAATACACCACACGCGGCTGGACCGAGTGGACGCAGGGCTTCCAATACGGCGCTGAAATCCTTCAGTTCGATGCCACCGGCGATGCCTCCTTCCTCGAAATGGGACGGAAAAACACGCTGGAAAAAATGGCCCCGCACGTCACGCATTTCGGCGTACACGACCACGGGTTTAATAACGTCAGCACCTACGGCAACCTGCTGCGCCTGATGAACGAAGGCAAAATTCCCGAAAACGAATGGGAACGCAACTTCTACGTCATGGCCCTGCAGGCCTCCAGCGCCGTGCAGGCCAAACGCTGGACCGCACTGCCTACCGGCGGCTACATCTACTCCTTCAACGGTCCGCACTCCCTGTTTGCCGACACCATCCGTTCGCTCCGCGCACTCGCCGTCGGCCACCAGCTCGGCCACTCCCTCATGGGCGAAAACGACAAGAGCACCAGCCTGCTCGAACGTGTGGTACAGCACGCGCAGACCACGGCCGACTATGCCGTATTCTACGGCGAAGGGCGCGACTTCTACGACGAGTGGGGCCGCACCGCACATGAAAGCATCTTCAACCTGAACGACGGCAACTACCGCTGCCCGAACTCGCAGCAGGGATTCTCGCCCTTCACCACCTGGACCCGCGGCCTCTCGTGGATCATGGTCGGCGCCCCCGAACAGCTCGAATTCCTGCAGACCATCGATGACGCCGAACTCGAACCGCTCGGCGGACGCGAAGCCATCGAAGCCATGCTCCTGAAAATGGCCAAGGCCACCAACGACTTCTTTATCAAGTATACCGCCACCGACGGCATCCCCTACTGGGACACCGGCGCGCTGGATACCCACAAACTCGGTGAAGATGTCTACGAACGCGAATCGGAGCCGTTCAACGATGCGGAACCGGTCGACTCCTCGGCCGCCGCCATCGGCGTGCAGGGCCTGATCCGTCTGGGCCGCTACCTGAACAACAAGGAAGCCGGTTCCGGCGACCACTATATCCAGGCCGGCCTCACCACCATGAAAACGCTGCTGGGCGATAAATACCTGAGCCTCGACGAATCCCACCAGGGCCTCATCCTGCACTCGGTCTATCATCGCCCGAACGGATGGGACTATATTCCGGAAGGCCAGACCGTTCCCTGCGGCGAATCCAGCATGTGGGGCGATTACCACGCCCGCGAGGCCGCGCTCTACATCCAGCGCCTGGCGAACGACGAACCCTATTACAAATTTTACCTGTAAGCGAAGGTCGAACGTCAAAGGTCGCAAAGTCGAAGGTCCCGACTTTCAGACCTTCGACCTTCAGACCTTAGACAATGAAAACGAAGGAGAAGAACCATGATTATTGGAGATCTGAAAAAAATTGCAGGCCGGACCTATCCGGCCAGACGCCTGACCCAGAACCTTGTGGGCGGCGCGTCCCCGGTACAGTGCGACAACTTTGCCATGGGTTTTGTGACCCTGGAGCCGAACGGCGGGCAGGTTCCGTGGCATAATCAGGAACAGGAAGAAGTCTACTTCGTGGTATCGGGAAAAACCGAAATGTGCCTCGG
>JBFJYX010000305.1:0-3993 GCA_041622415.1 Pontiella sp. | reverse complement strand
TCACGGATCGCCTTTTTTTTTGCGCCTCCCCTATTCCCCGGAAAACGCAACGACGCGGCTCTTCGCCCCCCCCCTCACCGGTGATAAACGAACACGGAACATGAGAGTTACCTGACAACGGAAGGAAACGTTCTCACCGTTTCCGGGGCATGAACTCTTTGGTGCCTGCCGTTTCCAATCATTGGAAACGGACAGACACAAAAAAACTCCCGCCGAATCGACGGGAGTCTCAATCACGTGTCACGCGTTAAGCGTCACATTATTATTTATCAGTCAGGGCAACGATGCCCGGCAGCTGTTTGCCTTCCATGAATTCCAGGGAAGCACCGCCGCCGGTGGAAACGTGGCTCATCTGATCCGCAACACCGGACAGGTTGACCGCAGCAACCGAGTCGCCGCCGCCGATGATGCTGATGCTGTCGGATTTAGCCACCGCTTCGCATACCGAGAAGGTTCCCTTCGCGAACGGCTCCATTTCGAAGCAGCCCATCGGACCGTTCCAGACCACGGTCTTCGCGTTGGCGACCGCATTGCAGTAGAGCTCGATGGTTTTCGGACCGATGTCCAGGGCCATCCAGCCGTCTTCGATGGAATCGCCGACCACTTTGACGTTCGCGTCTGCAGAGAACGCGTCAGCCACGGTGTTGTCGATCGGGAGGAGGAGCTCAACGCCTTTTTCTTCAGCCTGTTTCAGAATCTGGCCGGCGAGTTCGACCTTATCTTCTTCCACCAGCGATCCGCCGATGGCTTTGCCCATGGCTTTGTAGAAGGTGTAAGCCATGCCGCCGCCGATGAGAATCTTGTCGCATTTGTCCATCAGGTTGATGACCACGTCGATTTTACCGGAGATCTTCGCACCGCCGATGATGGCCACGAACGGTTTTTCCGGAGCTTCGAGGGTTTTACCGAGATACTGAATCTCTTTTTCCAGCAGGAAGCCGGCCGCACACTGGTCGATAAATTTGGTCACAACGGCCATGGAGGCGTGTGCGCGATGCGCGGTGCCGAAGGCGTCGGAAACATAAACGTCGCCGTAGGAAGCGAGTTCCTTGGCAAATGCTTCCTGTTCTTCAGCCGTGCAGCCTTTGCCCTCTTCTTCTTTGTAGAAGCGGACGTTTTCGAGAACGAGGATTTCGCCGGCCGGCAGGGCTTCGACGAGGGCTTTCACTTCGTCGCCGATCACGTCGGGGGCGAGCGTTACTTTGGCGTCAACCAGCTCAGCCAGACGATCCGCGGCCGGCTTGAGGGTGAACTCCATGTTTTTTTCGCCTTTCGGGCGTCCGCAGTGGCTCATCAGAACCAGCGATCCGCCGTTTTCGAGCACATAGTTGATGGAAGGCAGCGCGGCCTGGATGCGGGTGTCGTCGCCGACGACGCCGTCTTTCACCGGAACGTTGAAGTCAACGCGCATCAGCACGCGCTTGCCCTGTACGTCCAGGTCCTTGATGGTCATTTTATTCATTGCTAACTCCTGTTGGTTAAACGTCCTTGAAAATAAGCCGTTGACTATAAGCATATCGAAATCCGAGTCAAACGAAACTAAGCTGTTGTCCCCCGTTCTGAATCCGATAAAGTCGCGGGCCTTTAACTTCCGAGGATTGGACCATGAATGTAGAAACTGCCGTCGAACGTATTAAATCTGACCTGCACCACCTGGAAACCGCCTTTGGCGAACCCGTTTTTGATGAATGGGCCGTCGTCAGGAAATCTTCCGGGGGTTGGAAACTCGAGGCATACGGCGGCCCGCGCCGCTCCGAATTTGCGGCCGATTTCAGCCGGGATATGGCCGCCCTGCGCGAAACCCTCGACCCCTCCAATATCCAGGTCGGCGATTTTGCGTTTTCGCACGAAGGCTACGGCTCGGGCTTCGACGCCCACATCTGCGCCGGCACCGATAAACTGATCCTTTTCAACAATACCGAAAAAAGCACCGGCGAAATCACCGCCAACCCGAAATGGACCGGTGCCCAGGTGCATTTCAACAACCTGCTCGAAGCGTTCATCGCCGATCCGCTTCAGTAATTTCACCACGGAGACACAGAGGCACGGAGGTCAGCGCTTTTGTATTTTCAATATTCTCCGTGCCTCTGTGTCTCCGTGGTAAATATTCAAACAAGGCCCGTCCAAACAAAATATCCGAATACCGCCAGCAGCACCGCCGCGGCCACACGCGGCAGTTTGCCCAGCAGCAGAACAAACAGCAGATGCGCGGCACACAGCCCCATCAGGATCAACAGCGACTGCTGAAGAAAGCCGGAGGCCGGAATATCCCGAAAGACGGCAAACAGGCCGATGCACAGCGGAATGCAGATATGCGCATCGCCCGACTGCGAGGTATAGACCACATCCATCCGCTTCTTTGAGCCGTAGTAAAAGGCCAGAATGGCGTTCGGCAGCACCATCAGCACGCCGCTCGCCCACCCCAGCACATGCAGCGGAACCGAATCGCTTTCCAGGGTCTGGAACCACTGAACCAGCCAGTCCGTGCTCACAAACACCCCGGCCGCACCCAGCAGCAACAGGATCACCTCGAGCGGCAGGGTCAATGGATAGCTCTGCTTTTTCAGCAGGTTGGTTTTCTTTACGTCATAAATATGGAAGCACTGCCAGAAGACAAACAGAAGCAGCAGTACAAAGCCATCCATCCGCGTGAGCTTACCGTCGGCGGCCAGCAGCCAGAGAAAGAGCGAAAAGAACAGGGCCGCAACTAGGTTCAGCGACAGGGAGAGGCGCCCCATTTTATGTTCCAGCACCACGGCCTTCGTCTTTTTACGGGGGATGCTCGCCATGCTCCAGATTAGCACCGGCCCGCCGATCAGCAGCGTGAGGTTGGTAATATTATTAAACAGGCAGTTGATCAGCACGTCCTCGCCCTTGCCGGCATTCCTCGCCAGCACCAGCGCAAAAACAATATTTCCCATGCCGGAACAGAACGGCATGAAAACCGTGCCCAGCACCGTACCTTCCACCCCCTGCCCCGACAGCGCCTCCAGCCGCCAGACCACCAGCAGGCTCGCCAGCAGGAACAGGAGGATACAGGTGACCGGCGCGTATGCGCCAAGGGATGCTATCATTTCGTAAACCACGTCCATAGACGGCAAAACCTAGCAGGATTGAAACCAACGCACGCACTAAAAACACAGGAGGAGTTTTACATTCCCCCGGACTTCCGTTCAGAACACCATAATTAAAACCGTTCACGTGGAACACCTTGCGTTTATGATCCCTCCATCAGATGCCCGCCGGAATTTATCCGGGTTTCATTTTGTAACCCGCCGCGGCTTCGGTCATCCTCGTTACCGGATTAACGAATGGAGGAAGTCCCATGAATAAAGGTTCAGTCGTTCTGCTCGCACTCCTGCTCTCCGGCACCCTGCATGCGGTTTCAGACGAGGCTCCAACCGGCGCCACCCGGGAAAATGCCGCGCAGTGGAAACCCGATGAAACGGAACCCCGCAGCAGCATCCGCGACAACCTGTTCTACGGCGGCTACATCAATCTGTCATTCGGCAACTACTCCGTCCTCGGCATCGAACCAATGGTGGGCTATAAATGGGACGAGAATATATCGACCGGCGTAAAGCTCCGGTACGACTACATCCGCGACAGCCGCTACGACACAACCCGGACAACCAGCAACTATGGCGGCAGCATTTTCGGCCGCTACCGCATTACCTCGGAATTTTACGCCCAGCTCGAACCTGCGGCCTATAACTATGAACTCTATTATTCAGACGGCAGCTCCGAGCGCGAGTGGGTCCCCTATCTCTTCGCGGGCGGCGGCTACCGCAAACCGCTGGGCGAACGCAGCTGGCTCTACGTCGAGATCATGTTCGATCTGCTTCAGGATGAAAAATCGCCCTATGACGACTGGACCCCGTTCTTCAGCATCGGTGCCGGCACCGGCTTCTAGGCCGCAGCCCGAAGGCAAAGCCATCTCAGGCCGACGGTTTGCCGAACAATCTTGAAAGGCGGTCCTTGCCCAGCCAAAGG
>JBFJYX010000304.1:0-4000 GCA_041622415.1 Pontiella sp. | reverse complement strand
GGTGGCGCTGGCGCGGCCGACACTGCCGCCGCAGGCCACCGATTTTCCCGTCACCACCGCTTTATCCTCGACCTTACGGCCATAGAGGTTGTGATAGGTGTCCATGATCCAGTCCATATACTGCGCGTTGGTGCCCATATCCGGCGCCGGAATGTCATAGCTCGGCCCGATGTTATGCCCAAGCGCAAGGGTGAAACGGCGGGTGATCCGCTGGTTCTCTTCCGGCGAGTGGTCATCGGGATTATATTTAATCCCGCCCTTCGCCCCGCCCAGCGGCAGCTTGGCCAGCGCGCACTTCAGCGTCATCAGCATCGCCAGGCCCTTCACCTCATCCAGGCTGACCTCCGGGGAAAAACGCATGCCGCCTTTATACGGCCCCAGCAGATTGTTGTGCTGAATCCGGTAGCCCTTGAACAGCTGGTAGCTGCCGTCATCCATCTTCACCGGAAAATGAATCATCAGCTCCGCCTTGGGCTGGCTGAGAATGGCATGCACCTTGGCATCGAGATTAACGTAAGACGCCGTCTGTTCAAATCGATCACACACGCCTTCATACAGCTTGGTGGAAGAGTCACTCATGATACGCTCCATATTAGCTGCGCAAGAGTCTGCGGCCTATCGTTTCCCGATGCAAGACCCGCCTCCTCAAATCCGGCCGACTCAGAGCCCGCCCCGCGGCAGGAGGATAAGGGACAGAAATTAAGGATTCACCGCGTCAGACAGAACCGGTTTTTCTCCCCCATCTTTCTGCCCACCATCGTACCGCCGGTTTTGGAGGGCGAGGCTCCGTCCGAGCCAAACCGTCATCCGGCAGGTTCCCCAAAGGTGCCTTCCATAAAAATCCCCCACCGAAATCCGCCCCGCGGCAGATCAATCCTCGCCGAAACCCTTCGGCTTCGGAATATCGACGTTGATTTCGCGGCGCGCTTTGGCCGATGCGGCACGGATGCCCTCTTTGCGCAGGATCTCGACATAAAACGACGTCAGCCCGCGTTGCTCCGCATCGTTGATGCAGGCATCAATTTCCGTCAGGTGAATGACGTTGGCTTCGGCTTCGGTATCGCCGAACTTGCAATCAAAATCCCAGAAATCCACGTCTTCCGGCAGCTCCTTGCGGCGCTCCCGTTTAATGTATTTGCGGATTTCATTCTTCGTCGCCTCGATCATTCGCGGATATTTGATTTTCTCGTGCGTCAGATTAAATGTTTTTTTCATGATTAAATTTCCTGAGTTAGCCGAAGAGATCATCTTCAGGCAGTGCGCCGTTTTCAAAGCCCGCATCCGCGGGCAGGTCTTTTTGGTGCGACGCCGCAACGGCCAGCGCATCGCACCGCTCATTCTCCGGATGTTCGTTATGCCCCTTCACCCATTCAAAATCAACATCATGGATTTCGCACAGGTTCAGCAGCTGCTCCCAGAGGTCGGGATTCTTGGCGGGTTTCGAGGGCGAAAGTTTCCAACCTTTGGAACGCCACTTTACGGCCCAGCCCTTAACCATCGCGTTGACCACATATTTTGAATCGCTGGTCAGCACCACCCGGCCCGGCTTCTTCAGCGCCTTCAGCCCTTCAATGCAGGCCAGCAGCTCCATGCGGTTGTTCGTCGTTTTGCGGAATCCGCCGGAGAGCTCTTTTTTCCGATCATTGGAAACCAGCACCACGCCATAACCGCCCGGCCCCGGGTTGCCCTTGCACGCCCCGTCCGTATAAATCTCAATGACTTCATTCATATATTTTTTCACCACGGAGGCACAGAGACACGGAGTTAAGATTCCACTTCTCAGGGTCTCCGAGTCTCCAGCGGAGCGGGTGGTAAAAAACTAAGCAATTTCCTGGAACTGAATCTTCAAATCCCGCGCCAGTTTGATGATGCGCTTTTCATCGAGCTTCGTGATCAGCACCAGCGAAATTCCCGATTTGCCCGCCCGGCCGGTGCGGCCGCTGCGGTGCGTGTAGTATTCATTCTTCTCCGGCAGCTGATAATGGATGACAAAAGAGAGATTATCCACATCGATGCCGCGCGCCGACACATCCGTTGAAACCAGCAAACGCACACGGCCCTTTTTGAACATGCGCATAATTTTATCGCGCTCGGTCTGCATCAGGTCACCGTGCAGCACCGCGTGGGTGATCCCCGCCTTTTCCAGCGATGCGCCGAAATCGATCGTATCCTGCCGCGTGCGGCAGAAAATCACCCCCTGCTGCTGGCCGCGCTCCCTCAGGAAATCCAGGATCTGCTCCAGCTTTTCCCCTTCCTTGCAGCGCACACACAGGTGGCGGATATCCGGATTCACAATGTTCTGCTTGTCCACTTTCAAAAACGGCGACTCCGCACCGAGATGCTTGCCGATCATCTGTTTAATGCCCGCCGGCATCGTGGCGGAAAACAGCCAGATATTCCGCTGCCCCGCGGTCAGTTTCAGCACGGCATCAATATCCTCCCGAAAGCCGAGTTTCAGCATTTCATCGGCTTCGTCCAGCACCACGGTCCGAACCCCGGAGAGATCGACCGCCTTGCGCCGCACCAGGTCCATCAGGCGCCCCGGCGTGGCCACCAGCACCTGCGTCGGACGCTTCAGCGCCTCAATCTGCGCATCAATTTTATCCCCGCCGCAAACGACATAGGAAAACATACGCTCGGTATATTTGGTAAAGCGGAACAGCTGTTTCTGCACCTGCTTCGCCAGCTCCCGCGTCGGCGCCAGCACCAAACCCTGAATCTGCGAATTTTTCGGATCAATCGACGCCAGCAGCGGCAGCCCGAACGCCGCGGTCTTGCCGGTGCCGGTCTGGGCCTGGGCAATAAAATCGGTCTGTTTCCCGAGAATTTTCGGAATGGTTTGGATCTGAATATCCGTGGGGTTTTCAATCCCCAGCTCATTCAATCCTTTAATATAATCGTCGGTAATCCCGAGTGCTTCAAAAGTTTTCATAGGCCTGCATCCTGCGTAAAATGTGTGCAAACGCGAGAACCTGCACGGATAACGGGCCGGATGCGAGTTAATTATGAATTTTAGGCATCTCTGAGGAAGGATTGGATGATATCGGGCGAGAGGGCCACTCAACTGGAAGGTCGCGGGCTCCGCGACCAGGCGGACCACATCCGCCCCTCCACGATGCGGAATGCTCAACTGGAGGGTCGCGGGCCCCGCGACCAGGCGGACAGCGTCCGCCCCTCCATGATGCGGAATGCTCAACTGGTGGACCTCCAACCTTGAACATTATGCTGATTTCAATACGATTTTGGCATGCACGCCAACCATCCCAACCGAAAACATCCCGCACGCCATCCACCGATCGAACAGCATAATCGCTCCGTTATCATCCATCTTACCGTTTGCACGCACAACCGACGGAAAATCCTGGCCAATGATAAGCTTCATTCCAAACTTGTTGAAATCTGGGAACATTCCAAACATTGGAAAGTCGGGCGCTATGTCATTATGCCGGATCACATTCACCTCTTTTGCTCACCGGTCGGCAAAGAACATGAATCCATCAACCACTGGGTGACCTACTGGAAACGCGCGGTCAGTCGGGCCCTCCCGCAACTGCAGCCCATTTGGCAGCGCGATTGCTGGGACACGCAATTGCGTCAGCATGAAAGCTATACGGAAAAATGGCATTATATCCGGAACAACCCGGTTCGGGCTGGTTTAGTGGAAGATTCCGATCATTGGAAATTTCAGGGCGAGTTGAATGTATTGATGTGGTGAACCAGCCTGGAGGGTCGCGGGCTCCGCGACCGGGCGGACGGCGTCCGCCCCTCCACATTCCTGACCGCTAAGGACAACGACCCCTACCCTGCGGATTTTGTCATAAACGCCCGCACCACGCGCAGATCGGCATAGGTCACTTTATTGCCGGAGGCTTCGATGATCGACCGCATTGACGCGCCGCCCATTCGTCCGAACAGCTCCTCGCAGAGCCGACGGGTTTCCGGGGGAATCAAGTCGTCGATTGCCAGCTCCTCACCATCGGCCAGCAGCGTTTCGATATGC
>JBFJYX010000303.1:0-4021 GCA_041622415.1 Pontiella sp. | reverse complement strand
GAGCGTGCTTAACGGAGCAGGATGCTCCGTCTACGTTGTGCCTGCCGGGTGTGCTTAACGGAGCAGGATGCTCCGTCTACGTTTGTGCCTGCCGGGCGTGCTTAACGGAGCAGGATGCTCCGTCTACGTTTGTGCCTGCCGGGTGTGCTTAACGGAGCAGGATGCTCCGTCTACGTTGTGGCTGCCGAGCGTGCTTAACGGAGCAGGATGCTCCGTCTACGTTGTGCCTGCCGGGTGTGCTTAACGGAGCAGGATGCTCCGTCTACGTTGTGAGAGGCCCCTATTCGGTGGGGTCGCTGCCGATAAATTCGCCGAGGAGCTGCTGCAACCGCTCCTGCGCGGCCAGCACTTTTTGCTCGTTGTCGGCGGTGGAGGAGAGGCGGATTTTGACGCGGCCCTGGCCGGGATAAAACCCGAGGTCGACGTCGGCGGGCCGGAATTTATCGTTTTCGAGGATGGTGACGATATCGGATTCGCCGATGCCTTCGGTTCGGACAAAGCGGACGATGAGCGGCTTGATGTCGGCAAAGCGCACGTTGAGCCACGGAATGATTTCTTCGTTGAGAATGGCGTTGAATTCGCGCGGCGGGCCGGGCAGGACAAACACCGTTTTTTCGTCTTCGGTTTCGATGCGCTGGCCGGGAGCGAGGCCGACGGAGTTGGTGAGTACGGCGGCGCCTTCGAGCACCTGCGCCTGGCGGGTGGCGGCGAGGGACATTTTTTTGCCTTTGTTCGCGAACCAGGTTTCCATCTTATCGACGGTGGGCTGGTGCAGGACGATTTTCCGGTTGAAGAGCGCGGCGAGGGCGTCGCGTGTGATGTCGTCGATGGTCGGGCCGAGCCCGCCGCTGACGAATACCAGATCGACGCGGGTCAGCGCTTCTTCGATGGTGTGTCCAATGATTGGAATATCGTCGGGGATCGTGGTGTCGCGGGAGAGGCGCAGGCCGATGTTCTGCAGGGCCTGGCCCAGGTCGCGGCCGTGGGTGTTGAGGGTCTGCCCGCTGAGCAGTTCGTTTCCGATCGAGATAAGTTCCGCTTGAATGTCCATGTTGAGCTCCCGCAAGATGAGCCGACATATTGAAGCTATGGAAAATGCGAAGCAACAATCTTTAACGGTCGAAAAAGAGGGCGCAAAAATGCGCCTGGACGCCTTTCTGGCGTCCTGCGCCGGCGATCAGTCGCGGTCGCAGTGGAAACTGCACATCGAAGCGGGGCATGTTTTGCTCAACGGGCAGCGGGTCAAACCGAACGCGCGGCTGAAAACGGGCGATGCGCTCTGCTGGTCGCTGCCGGCCGAGCGGCCGATGACGGCGGTTCCCGAAGATATTCCGCTTGAGATTCTCTACGAAGATGCCGCGGTGCTGGTGCTGAATAAGCCGCCGGGCATGGTGGTGCATCCGGCGGTGGGGAATCCGTCGGGGACGCTGCTGCACGGGTTGCTGTTCCATGATCCGGTTTTCCAGACCCTGGAACGCGCGGGCATTGTGCACCGGCTCGACAAAGATACGAGCGGCGTGATGGTGGTTGCGAAATCGGAAAAGGCGATCGCGGAGCTGCAGCGCCAGTTCAAGGCGCGGGAGACGGAAAAGGAATATGTGGCGCTGGTGTGGGGCGAACCGCCGAAAAGCGGGCGGATTGAAACGCAGCTGGGCCGGCATCCGGTGCACCGTAAAAAACAGGCGGTGCTGAAGGAAAACGGCCGCGAGGCGATCACGAATTTCCAATGCCTGGAAACGTTCGGCCCCTGCGCCTGGATGGGCGTGAAGATTGAAACCGGGCGGACGCACCAGATCCGCGTGCATATGGCACACATCCGGCATCCGATTGTCGGCGACACGCTCTATGGCCGGCCGCATAAAGGCCGCCTGCCGATCGAGCCGGAGCGGCAGATGCTGCACGCGGCGAAGCTGACGTTTAATCATCCGGAAACGGGGAAAAGGCTTTCTTTCGAAGCGCCGTTATTTGAAGATATGTCCTCTTTATTGGAAACACTGCGCAATGGCTGAAGAAACCACATTTTACGGGCTGCTGGAGGATATTGAAAAATATCTGGAGCACGAGCGCGACGAGGGCGTCCAGCGCCTGGAAGTTGACCGCGCGGTGCTGGAGGCGCTGGCGAAAGAGCCGGAAGCTGAAGTCGCCGAAGAGGTGGTGGTCGAGGCGGCCCCGGTGCCGGACGATTTCCAATCCCTGGAAGAGGTGGCCCGCCATATTTCCGGCTGCACCAACTGCGAACTGTGCAAGGCGCGCAAGTCGACGGTTCCGGGCGAGGGCAACGGCGCGGGCCCGGATATTATGTTTGTGGGCGAGGGGCCGGGCGCGGAAGAGGATGCGCAGGGCCGGCCGTTTGTCGGCAAAGCGGGCCAGCTGCTGGATAAAATGATTGATGCGATGGGCTATGAGCGCGCCGAGGTGTTCATCGGCAATGTGGTGAAATGCCGCCCGCCGAAAAACCGCAAGCCGCTGCCTGAAGAAATGCAGATGTGCCTGCCGTACCTGCGTCAGCAGATCCGGCTGATCAAGCCGAAGGTGATCGTCGGGCTCGGCGGCACGGCGATGGAGGGCCTGCTGGGCAAGCCGGTGGGAATTACCCGCATTCGCGGCGTCTGGCAGGAGTATGAGGGCATCAAGCTGATGCCGACGTTCCATCCGTCCTACCTGCTTCGCGATCCGTCCAAGAAAAAGGACGCCTGGGCGGATCTGAAACTGGTGCTCGCGGAACTCGGCCGCGAACCGCGTAAGCGGTGAAGCGCGGCGGGACGGGGCTTGATCCCGTGACGCCGGATCGCAGGGGAAACACGGCGGAAATACCGTTGCCCTTTGAAAAGATTGAACGCTTTCACCCTTCGAATGTCTTGATTGTTTTTTACTCGCAAGGGGGGCGCTAGGCATTAACATAGCGCACACGTATGGTAGGTGATGTACATCAGCAGCCGGACGAGATTCCGGAAGAAGAGGAGACCCTTGAAGGAGAGGAGCGCCCGGAAACGGCGGAATCTCCCGAAGAAGAGGGGCCGCCGGATGCGGAACTGGTGCTGAAAGCGCAGCAGGGCGATGTCCAGGCATTTGACCAGCTGGTAGAACGGTATCACTCCAAAATTTACGGCCTCACCTATAATATGACCTCCAACCGGGAGGACGCCGAGGACCTGACCCAGGAAGTTTTTGTCAAGGCATTCGAGGCGCTGCCGCGGTTCAAAGGCAAGTCTTCTTTCTACACGTGGGTCTACCGCATTGCGGTCAATAAGACCATAAACTACAGGAAAAAGCGCAATCGCAAGCGTGCGCTGAGCCTCGATTCGTTCGACCAGGATATCAAGCTGGACGATGCGTATCATGAGATGACGGCGAAGGGATCGCCGCTTCGGAACATTAGTTTATCCGAGTTACAAAAAAAATTGAACGAGGCCCTGCAGAACCTGTCAGAGAAGCACAGAACCGTGGTGGTGATGCATGATATGCAGGGCATTCCACACGATGAAATCGCGAAAGTGGTGGGGGCTTCGGTAGGGACAGTCAGGTCGCGTCTGTTTTATGCCCGGAGACAAATGCAAACTGAACTATCGGAATTCATGAAATGATGGATGGAAAAGTAACCGAAGAACCGACGGCCGGGGAACAGGCCGACCAGATGCTGCAGCAGCTGTTGCAGCTCAAGGCGTATGAAACGCCCGATCCCGCCCGGATGACGCGCAATAAGCAGAACATTATGCGTCAGGTTCGCCAGACGCAGTCTGAAAAGCGCAAACCCCTTCTCGATCTGATGGAACTCAACATGCCGTGGTTTTTTGCGGAACCGAAATACGGCATTGCGGCGCTTTTCGTGGCGTTTGTCGGGTTGCAGTATGTGGGTATGAATGCCCGGAATTCAGCCACGAATACCGGCATCTACACCACGACCGGCAGCGTGGCGGATTTCCAGCAGCAGGTGGTCCCCGCCAATATCGTGACGAACCGTTATCCCAGTCTTCCGAGCAACTATCAGCTCTTTGCCGACCCGCAGGGCGACCAGTCCGTG
>JBFJYX010000302.1:0-4022 GCA_041622415.1 Pontiella sp. | reverse complement strand
TCCTCAAAGACGGTTCGGAGGTGTTCATTTCCTCGCTGCCCGCAACCTATGAAAATATTTTGAAATCGGAGAAGGGTGAGGATTATTACGGCGGCCCGATCAAAATTCAGGGCACGCTGATGGCGGATTCCGCGCCGGCGCAGCCGAAGGACAGCAAAAAAGCGGGGAGCATCACGATTGATCTCTCCGGTATGGAGGTGGTTGGCTTTAAAGCCACGGTCGGCGGTGACTATCCGCTGGGCGACGAAACCCAGCGCCGCAAAACCCTGGCGGTCCGCAGTGCGGGTACCGAAGCCCGCTACCTGTCGGTTGTTGAACCCTATGAAACTGAATCGGTGATCCAATCGGTCTCGGCGAAAAGCGCCAACGAGCTGGTGGTTGAACTGGTCGACGGCCGGGTGCAGGAAATTACCATTGCGGAGCTCGACAGCGAAACCGGCGAGGCAAAGGTGTCCGTGCGCGAACTGCGCAACGGAAAGCTGCTTCGCGAGGAACGCAGCTTCGAGTAAAGCCCCGGGAAAACCGCCGCTCGCGGCGGTTTTCGCCCTTCGGAGGGTTAACAAAGTAACTTCTGCGGGGGTGCCGGAACTGTCAGCTGATGCTGACAGTGGGCGTCCATGTGCGGTATACAGTGATATTCAGTCGTGTGCAGGCTGAGCTGATTGAACCGTTAATTCCACAGGGGTTTTGAGATGATGTTTCGAAGTGTTGCTTTTCTGCTCGTAATGAGTTCCGTGGCGTTTGCCGGCTTTCGCATGGAGGTCGGGGATCCCGGCTTATCCAACTGGACGGCCGTCCAGCTGGATGAGCAAGGCGGGGCAAGCCTGACGCGGGGAGTGCCGGCGGTGTATACCTATTCCGACCAGGACCGCATCTATTATCCGGGCATTAAGCGCGACTATTTCGGCGACTCCGCCGACTGGACCGATTACACCGGTCTGGCGTTTGAGCTGTATCTGGAAAACGATTCCGCCACGGAAATCACGGCGGTGCTGAAGGTGGATCCGAAAGATGCCAATGAGTGCCATCCGGTCAGCACCGCACATATTCGAATGACGGGGCAGGGCTGGTTTGAGGTCTATGTTCCCTGGGAAATGTTTGATCTCGATGCCGGTCAGAAGTGGGGCACCCTCTTTGCGATCAAGCAGGTTGAGCTGACGGTTGACTCGGAAGCAAATCCTGCGACGCCGATCCGCAACGTACAGGTGAAGCGCGGGCGCACGGTTGGACTCCGCGCTCCGGTTCGGGGCAAGGCCGCGGCCGCGGGCACCCGGGTCTCCTATGATTTCCAGGTCGGGAATACCACCGCCAAAGCCCAGGGCGTCAGCCTTCGGGTTGAAACGATGGGCTGGGAATCGATGGGCGCCGTTATTGAACCCGCGGTGCTCGATTTGGCGCCGGGCGAAACCGGGACCTGCACACTGACCGTCGATATTCCTGCCAAGCTGCCGGCCGGGATTCGCGAAAAACAGATCGTGAAGGCCATCTCTAATGGTGACGGCGCGGCGCTCGGCTCGGTGGAATTTATCACGGCGGTCCGGCTGCCGACACCGAACATTGTGTTTACTTCCAATGGCTGGAACAACGTGCGGGCGAAAGTTGACCGGTACGACTGGGCGAAAGAGGGGCTGGCCGCCTACGAGAAAAAGGCGCGCGATTTTAAAGTCCCCAAACCTGCCGCGATTGATCCCGCCGGCGGTGCGGAAAACCGGGGCAAGGCCATCTTTAGTACGGACGGGCGGCGGATGTTCGATGTGGCGGTGGCGTATCAGCTGACCGGCAAGGAGGAGTATGCGGATAAAGTGCTGCAGATGATCCGTCCGCTGGTGGATCCGGCCACCGGGTATCCGGCCACGCTGGTCGGCGGCAGCAACTCGTTTGTCGGTGAGGGTAAGTTCTGGCAGTCCATCGGCCGGGCGTGGGACCTGGTTCGCGACTGTGACCTGGTGACCGATGAAGACCGGAAGCGGGTGGATGCAACCTTCCGGCTCTTTGCGGAGCGGACGATTAAAGGCAACACCCGCGGGGCGATCAGCAACTGGAACGTGGCGGAAATCACGGCGGCGCTCTACTGCGCGCTCAACCTGCAGGACTGGCAGCTGATCAATGAACTGCTGCAGGCGCCCACCGGCATCTATGCGCATCTGGAACACGGCATTATGAGCGACGGCTGGTGGTATGAATGCGCGGTGGGTTACAACACGTGGGTCGCCTCCGAGTTCTCGGAAATCGCCATTGCGCTGCGGCCGTGGGGCATTAATTTTGCGGATAGGCGTTTTCCGCTGGGCACCACCAAACACTTTTCGCTGCTGGCGAGCCGCCGCGTGGGCGGGCAGTACGGCATGCAGTTTGAGAAGTGGGGCAATCTGGAGGGCAACAGCGTCGGCATCAAGGATATGTGGGACGCGGCGGTGCCGTTCATTAATTACCGGGGCGTACTGTCGGCGATCAACGATGCGGTCGATGCCAAGGTTTCGGGCAAATCCTATGAACTCGCCTACTATCTTTATCGCGATCCGGAATATGCCGCGATCATCAACCGCGGCGAAGGCCGCGACCTGCTGTATGGCGTGCCGGACATGCCGAAGGTGACCTCGGAAAAGGCGAAGCAGTCGGCCTATGCCGATAACATGGGCATCGTGCAGCTGCGCTCGCAGACTGATGGGCGTCCGGACCGTGAGCAGATTCAGGCAACGCTGCACTATGGTTCGCACGGCGGCTATCACGGCCACTTCGACCGCACCGGGCTGGTGAACTATATGCGCTACGGCAGAAGTCCGTATGGCCCGCTGATGTACTGGTACGGCTACGGCAGCTATCTCTATAAATTCCTGAAGCAGACTTCGACCACGAAGAACATGGTGGTGGTGGATGAAAAAATGCAGGAGCCGGTTCAGAATTCGCGCAGGCTGTTCCACTCCGGCGACATGATGCAGGCGACGGTGATCGAGACCGTTTCGCGGTGGAGCTATCCTCCGTACGGCGGCATTCATTACGAGGAGGATCAGACCTTTGCGGAACGGGTCTGGGAGGAAGGCCGCACCATTCCGGTGCCGAAGGATGCGCCGGCATACGGCGCGTGCACGGAATATACGGAACCGGTGACGCAGCGCCGCCTGATGCTGGTGCTGGACGATTATATTGTGCTTGCGGATGATCTCCGCGGTTCGGAAAAACATCAGTTTGACTGGATGTTCCACGCCAAAGGTTTCCAGGGATTGGAAGCGGCGAAAAAGGAGCATGTCCGCCACACGGCGCAGATGAATGCCGATCCGCTCGGCAGTGCCCAGTTTGTTACGGACTGCGACTGGTATGCGGTTGAGGGGACCTCCCGCGCATCGTTCCAGACGCTGTGGGGCGAGGGGGCGGACCATGCCGGCCTGCGCCTTCCGCACAGTACGGACGGGATTCTCAAGGTGGATGTGTTCAATGCCTGGCCGAAGAAGGCCGAGGTGATGATCGGCACGGCGCCGGAGAGCCATAAGGTGAATAAAAAGCTGTGGTATACGGTGACGGCCGATGGCGAAAGCCTGCTGGAGGATAAGACCGGGGCATGGATTCTGGGGTCGCAGTATATTGAACTCAACATTTCGGGGAAAAAGCAGCTGGTCCTGACCACGAAGGTGGACAGCGGGGACAACAACACCATCTTCTGGGGCAACGCCAGCCTGGTGCTGAATGACGGTTCCGAGGTGCTGCTTTCTTCGCTGCCGGTGGCATATGAAAATATTGTGATGCCGGCGGACGGGCTCGATTATTATGGCGGCCCGATTAAAATCGGCGGAGAGCCGATGCCCGGCTCGACCCCGGGTATGCCGGAAAATACGAAAGAGACCGGCACGGTGACGGTCGATCTGTCCGGCCTGAATGCGGTGGCCTTTAAAGCCACCATCGGCGGTGATTTTCCGCTGGGTCCTGAGGCCGCGCGGTTGAAGTCGATGGCGGTGCGCAGTACCGGCCGCGAGGCCCGCTTCCTGTCGGTCATTGAGCCCTATGAAACCGATTCCATGATCCAGTCGGTC
>JBFJYX010000301.1:0-4037 GCA_041622415.1 Pontiella sp. | reverse complement strand
TGTATGCCTGAAGCGCGCCAGTATTCGGCAACGGCGAGGTATTTTTCCAGCGGCCAGTTTTTCTTCTCCGCGCTGGTGAAGGGATGGATGAGCAGGGTCGGTGATTCCGGATCAAGATGGTGGATTGCAAAATAGATGCTCGCCTCACTCAGCAGCGGCTCCGGCAAGTGGAACCGGTTGACCGGTGCAACCGTTTTTAGACCGCACGCCTGCAACAGCTGAAGGTCTCGTTCCACCGGATGCAGCCGGCTGTTTCGTTCCACACTCCGGGTATAGGCCCATTTCCGTCCCCGGCTGTAGATGATGCTCCAGCGGTTCGGCGCGCCGGTCAGCCGGGAAAGCCAGGCCGTCTCGCCATATCCCTGGAGATCGGCGACGTGGGTATATTGGCCGGCGCGCATCAGGCGAATCAGCCTGAACAGTTCCGCCAGAGCGGTTAACGGGGTTTTCATGGCGGTGCGGTTGGTGGTGATCACGCGATCCACTTCACGGAAGCCCTGCAGAAGAGCTGCATTTGAGCTGCGGGTTAAATAGGTGATGCGGGCTTCCGGAAAGTTTGCGCGCAGGGCATGGACGGCCGGCAGCGTCAGAATGATATCCCCGATCGATTTAAAGCGAATGATCAGAATGTTGATTTGCCGATTGTTTTTATTCCGCATGAAGAATACCTCTTGTGCATGAGCAAAAAGATGATTGCGCCCGGGCAGCACGGCAATACGGCGAAGATTATCATTTGGTAATCTTTGGGGGTTTAGGCTGTCTTACGCTTTCGGTTAGAATCTGAATAATGAGCAACACTCCTCCTCTACGAATTCTGCTGGTTGAAGATGACCGGGAACTGGCGGACCTGATAGGTCGCGGTCTTCGCCGGGAAGGCTATGCGGTGGATCATGCCGCAGATGGAGAACGCGGACTTTCCCGCGCTGAGGCCGATCCGTATGCCCTGTTGATCTGCGACCTGATGCTGCCCAAACTCGACGGCCTTTCCCTGATTGAGACATTGCGCCGGCGGGGCAGCCGGTTGCCGGTCCTCGTCCTCAGCGCCAAAACCCTTGTGGAGGAGCGGGTGGAAGGGCTGCATGCAGGAGCCGATGATTATCTGACCAAACCGTTTGCATTTGATGAACTGAACGCCCGTGTGGAGGCGCTGCTTCGCCGTTCCCGGGTGGAACCGCCCGCCCCGGAGATCCGGGTGGAAAACCTGCGCGTTGACCTGCTGCAGGGGAAGGTGTTTCGCGATGAATCCGAAATTGAGCTGCAGCCCCAGGAGTTTGCGCTGCTGGTGTTCTTAATGCGGAACCACGGGCGGGTGGTCACGCGCTCAATGATTATTGAACAGGTCTGGCACTATAATGTTGATCCGTTAACCAATGTGGTGGAATCGCGGATATGTCGTTTGAGAAACAAGGTTGACCGGAGTTTCTCGCCGAAACTGATTCAGACGGTCCGGGGATACGGCTATGCGCTTAGAACGATGGAATGAGCTGAGGCGGACGTTCCGGTTCCGGCTTGCGCTCCGCCATATGCAGTTTATGCTGCTGGCCCTTATGGCCGCTCTTGCGGTTTCGTATTTCAGTATGCATTTCTTTGCGATGGCTGAGGCTGAGCATGACATGACCACGGCCGTGCTGCATGCGCAGCAGGGGTACCTCGGACGAATTGCTCCGCCGGCGGGCACCGGGCTGCCGGATGAAATGCGGCAGGCGATTGAGGCCGCGATCCCCGGTTTTCATATCGGCCTGGTCGAGCTCGAAGAGCTTCCGGGGGGATGGGAATATGAAGTGATCGGGTCAACCGGAAGCGAGCAGATCGAACTTTTTGCATCGCCTCCGGATCGGCTTACGGTAGTCATGCGCAGACCGCTATCGGCCGTGGTTCTGGATATGAAAAAAGGGCTGGATTCCGGCACAAAATCAAAGCTGGATCTGTTGATCGTTTCATCCGCAGGCGAGCGGCTGGGGGGGACTCCTCCTGCGGGATACAGCGCCGCGCAGGTTTTGCGGCTGCTCCGCCGGCCTGAGGATGCATACAATGAACCGCTGATTGTTTCGGAAAAAGACCGGTGGCTGGGCGTGCAGAAATTATATGACGGGAATTATGTCTGCGTCTTTGACCGGGAGCCGAGGCCGGCCGTCGTTTCCCGGGCGCTGATCGGATTTTTCGTGGTGCTGATTCTGTTGTTTCTGCCGCTTTCCGGGGCCATCTGTTTTGACATTTCCCGGCGTGCGATGGCGGGCGTCGAACGGGTTTCGGCCGCCGCCGGTCGCGTGAAAGAAGGGCGGCTCAGCGAGCGGGTTGCATCCGGTGATGAGGGAACCGAGATTCATCGGCTGGCCGCGGAATTCAACAGCATGCTCGAGCGCATCGAATCGTTAATGCAGGAGCTGCGGGATGTGAGCACCAACATCGCGCACGATCTGCGAACGCCGGTCGCGCGTGTGCGGGGTATGATTGAAAGTATGAACTGGGCGGAAATTCCGGCGGCGGAGCGCGAGCTGATTGCGGGTGCCGCGATTGAGGAATGCGACCGGATGATGCCGCTGATCGACAGCATTCTGGAGCTGGCGCGGGCCGATGCCGGTATGCTGGTGCTGCAGCAGGAGCCGGTTGATCTTTCGTCCGAAGTTCGGGCGGCCCACCGCATGTTTTCCACCCTAGCTGACGATAAGGAGCAGCAGTTTACCTGTTCTGCACCCGATTCTCTGATGATGACCGGCGACCGGGCGCGGATGCAGCGCATGATTTCCAATCTCGTCGATAATGCCATCAAATTCACGCCTCCGGGCGGCAGCATATCGTTGAACCTCGAATTACAGGGTTCAACGGCGGTGTTGGCGGTTCAGGATTCGGGGGAGGGCATCGATGCTGCCCTGCAGGACCGGGTATTCGAACGCTTCTACCGGGTGGACGCCAGCCGCACAGCACCGGGATACGGACTGGGATTGAGTCAGGTTCATGCTTTTGCGAAAGCAATGGGCGGGTCGGTGTCCATTCAATCGGATCTCGGAGCGGGCTGCCGGGTCATCGTGAGAATTCCTGTCAGGACCTGATAAAGGGCACGCTCCTATTTGACAACCGAGCCGCGGCCCGCATATTGTGTTTTTTTTAAGGAGAAGAGATGAGTCAATACGCACAGGTTCCCATGCAGTTTGTCGGCCCTTTAAAGGTGTCCGGTCCGGTTGTTCACGGTGAGTTCGAGGTGCCGCTGGCGACCTATGAAACGCCGCTGTGGCCGTCGGTCAACCGCGGGGCCCGGGTTTCGATGAACTGTGAAGGCGGGATTCAGTGTACGGTGATTGACGACCGCATGACCCGCTCCGTGCTCTTTGAAGCTCCCGATGCAACCGCCGCGTTCCAGGCCCTGGAAAAAATTAAAGCCGATTTTCCAAACCTTGGAAAGGTGGTGGAGGGGACCAGCCGCTTTGCGAAGCTGATTAATATCAATTCCCAGATCGCGGCCCATCTGCTCTTTATTCGTTTTGAGTTCACGACGGGTGATGCCTCGGGGCACAACATGTGCACGCAGGCGGCGGAAGCGCTGATGAACCATATCCTCACGCAGCATCCGGAACTGCAGTACGGATCCATCTCTGGCAACTATTGCTCCGATAAAAAAGCCACCGCGGTCAACGGCATTCTCGGCCGCGGCAAATATGTGGTGGCGGAGATGACCGTTCCCGGAAAGCTCTGCCGGCGCTACCTGAAGACGACGCCCGAAAAAGTGGTGCAACTCAATATCCGTAAAAACCTGATCGGCACCCTGCTGGCCGGCGGGTCGCGCAGTGCCAATGCGCACTTTGCCAATATGCTGCTCGGCTTCTACCTGGCCACCGGCCAGGATGCCGCCAATATTGTGGAAGGTTCGCAGGGCATCACCTTTGCGGAAGCGCGCGACGGCGATCTCTATTTTTCGGTCACGCTGCCGAATCTCATCATGGGTACCGTCGGCAACGGCAAGGGGCTCGATTTTGTGCGCGAAAACATGGAGCGCATGGGCCTGACCGAAGATCGCGCGCCCGGCGAAAACTCCAAACGCC
>JBFJYX010000300.1:0-4081 GCA_041622415.1 Pontiella sp. | reverse complement strand
CGAAAAGCCCATGAAGGCCATGGCCAGTATCCCGGCCGTGACGAGTGAAATTGCCGTGCCCTCGAAGGCTTCCGGCACATCGGCCAGATCCAGCTTTTCCCGAAGACTGGAAAACAGAATGAGGGCCAGCGCAAAACCGAGCGCCGAACAGAAACCGTAAATCGTCGCCCCGTACCAGGTCGACTGTACCGAGGCCGGGGCGGCTTTGGCATTGAGCACCACCGCACCGAGCACCGCACAGTTGGTGGTGATGAGCGGAAGAAAAATCCCCAGGCTTTCGTAGAGTTTGGCGCTGAGCTTCTGCAGCATGATTTCCACCAGCTGCACCAGCGACGCGATCACCACAATGAACACCAGCGTCTGCAGATACTGCAGGTTCATGGGAACCAGCAGGAACTGATTAATCAGCGAGCTCACCAGCGACGCCAGCGTCATAACAAAAACCACCGCGCCCGACATCCCCAGGGCGGTATCGAGCTTTTTGGATACCCCCAGAAACGGGCAGATCCCCAGAAACTTCGACAGCACGAAGTTATTCACCAGGATGGCCCCGATGGTGATGACTAGAAATTCACTCATCATAATTTTTACCCCCGCGTTCTTTTCGAACGGAAAAGGGCACATCATACGCCTGGTCCCGCGCCGGGCAACCCCGTTCCCCCCCGATACCCCAATTTAGAACCGGTTTCAATAAACACCCCGATTCGCGCCCTGTCTATCGATTTCCCCGCCGCCCCGCCCGGCATCACCTTCCTTTCAATAGAGACAACATCTCACATTATTAAAAAAATAATTGAAAATAATTTAACGCTGACCTATGTTCGCGGGCTTATTCATCAGCGGAGGATGTAGATATGGCCACTAACCCAATAGGCAAAGGAACGAAAACCATCGGAATCAATATGTCGTCTGAAATGGCGGAGGAACTGATCGACCGTGCTGAATCCATGCACCTCTCAGTCAGCAAATATTGCAAAATCATTCTCGAACAGTGGATTACCTCAGGAAAAAAACTGAATCTGACCGAGCGCTGATTTTCCAATCCCTGGATATTCGTTCAGCCGGCTTCTGTGAAGCCGGTTTTTTTTGCGCTCCGGTCCCGTTCAGGACGGGTAACAGAAAGTCGCACCATGAAGGATAGGTGCAGTTTACCTGACACCGAATGGAAACGGGCTCCCCGGAGACGGGGATGACCTATTTCAGGAAACGCCCGGGCGTACCTGGCGCGCCCTTTTGCGCTCCCGGCGGGTCACATCCTGCCCTTCAAGCGGCTTCGTATTCCACCGGCGATGCATCCAGATCCACTGCTCCGGCGCCTCGCGCACCGCTTCCTCGATCTTGTCATTATACGCCTGCGTCGCGGCCCGCACCGATTCCGCTTCCCGGTCCGGCGGCGGCTCCATCAGCGGATGCACCTTCAGCAAAAACGTGCCGTCGGGTTTACGGTAGATAAAGACCGGCACCACCGGCGCCTGCGACTGCGCCGCCATGAAGGCCAGCCCCGGAGACGTACACGCCGGCTTCCCGAAAAAATCCACAAAAATGCCCGACGAACGCACCATGTTCTGGTCGATGATCATGCCCACCGCTTCGTTCCGGCGCAGCGCCTTCAGGCAGTCGCGGTACGCATGGCGCGTGGACAGAAACGTCAGCCCCTCATGCGTGCGCAGCTTTTCCACCACCTCGTTGACTGCATCATTCTTGATTTGCTTCACGATGGTGCTCAGCTTATAGCCCTGCGCCGCCGTCGCCATCGGCATCAGTTCAAAACAGCCGATATGCGCCGTCAGGGCAATCAGGCCCCGGCCCCGCTCGAATGCTTCTTCCGCATGTTCGCGGCCCTCGATTTCAACCACCTGCTTTACCCGCCCGATCCCTTTGAGCGAATACCACATGAATTCCATAAAATGGATTCCCTGCAGCAGATACATGCGGTTCACGGTCTTTTTCCGCTCCTCCGCCGAGAGCTCCGGAATACTGCGCTCCAGCGCCTCCAGCGCGTCGTCGCGATGATGCCGCATCACATTCCCGAAAATAAAACCGACCAAACGGCCGAGGCCCCGGACCATCGCCAGCGGCATGATGCCCACCAGCCAGAGAAGAAAACTGAGTACTGCTTTAACCATGGAGCAGAGGGTGCAGTAATCCGGATATCGGGGCAATGATCTTTGCGTAAAATGATCGTTTCCAATCATTGGAAACGCTAACGTCCCGCCCATGAAAATCAGATCCTTTGAAAACACCGAAGCCCTCATTCTGGAGACCCTCAACCTGCTGCGCGCGACACTTCCAACCCCGGGAAACCTCATGCTCAGCGGCGGCTCCACGCCCTATGTCATCTATAACCGCCTCGCCGCAGCCCCCTGCCCGGTGCACGCCGAACGCCGGCTCTTCCTCAGCGATGAACGTATGCAGCCCTTCGATTCCGACCTCAACAACGCCCGCAACCTCGAGCCGATGCTCGAAAGCCTGCACTGCGCCGACCGCTTCATCCGCGTCAATACCGCCCTGCCCCGCGCCGAAGCCGCCGAACAGTTCGCCGCCGACCTCCAGCCCCTGGAAAAGGTCGACCTCGGCTTCCTCGGTATGGGCGGCGACGGCCACACCGCCGGATTCTTCACCCCCGACCAGGCCCGAATCCAGGACCGCCTCACTCTGCACACCGACCGCCCCGACGGCCTCGAAGGCGTCAGCGTCACCCCCGCCTTTTTCCAACGGCTGGAAAAAATCATCCTGCTCGTCACCGGCGAATCCAAGCGCGACATCATCAACACCCTGCGCCGCAACCCGCAATCCATCGCCGCCGGCATCGCCCTCTCCGGTCACCCGAACTGCGAACTTTGGACCGACATCCGCCTCGACTGACAGCCCTGTCCGCGCTTGTTCAGCAACCTGAGTGGAGATTTATTTTCAGACAGAAAGATGCGCTGAATGGAGAGCCGGACAGGCGGGCCCCGCTCCGCCCGCTGATCATTCCCCGGGCACCCTTAAATGTAGCGAATGGGTTCGCCTCTCAGAGGCTGATCCAGTAAATATATACCCCATTATTTCCGGAGCAATTTATGAAGAATTTTGAGTTAGTACGTACCGAAGAAGTCAAAGAACTGAACACCCTCGCGCGCATCTACCGCCACATCCCGACCGGCGCGGAGATTATGTCGATGGAAAACGACGATGAGAACAAGTGTTTCGGCATCGCATTCCGCACCCCGCCTTCGGATTCCACCGGTGTGGCGCATATCCTGGAGCACACCGTGCTGTGCGGGTCCGAAAAATATCCGGTCAAGGATCCCTTCGTGCAGCTGCTCAAAGGCTCGCTGCAGACCTTCCTGAATGCTTTCACCTATCCGGACAAAACCTGCTATCCCGTCGCCAGCCAGAACCTGAAGGATTTCCACAACCTGGTGGACGTCTATCTCGATGCCGTCTTCAACCCGCGCATTACGCAGGATTTCTTTATGCAGGAGGGCTGGCACTACAGCCTCGAAAACAAGGCCGAAGACCTGAAATTCAAGGGCGTGGTCTATAACGAGATGAAAGGCGTCTACTCATCGCCCGACTCCCTGCTGATGGAGGTTTCCCAGCAGTCACTCTATCCCGACACCACCTACGGCCTCGATTCCGGCGGCAACCCGACCAAAATCCCGGACCTCACCTACGAACAGTTCAAAGCCTTCCACGACGATTTTTACCATCCCTCCAACGCCCGCATCTTTTTCTACGGCGACGATCCCGCTGAAGAGCGTTTCAAACTGCTCGACGAATACCTGGGCCGCTATTCGAAGACGAACCCCGACTCACACATCGACCTGCAGGCACCCCTGCCCGAACCGATTAAGATCGTGAAACCCTATGCGGTTTCGGCCGAGGATGAAGATCCCAAACCGATGTTCACCGTCAACTGGTCCCTGCCCTCCCCGACCGATGCCGAAACCGTGTTTGCCTTCAACCTGCTCGACCATATTCTGCTCGGCACCCCGGCATCGCCCCTGCGCAAAGGCCTGATCGAATCCGGCCTCGGCGAAGACATCACCGGCGGCGGCATCGAAACCCACATGATTCAGATGATGTATTCCATCGG
>JBFJYX010000299.1:0-4100 GCA_041622415.1 Pontiella sp. | reverse complement strand
GCCTCTTCCTGCTCTTCGGCAACGGCTTCCGGTTCTTCGACGTCCTCGTCTTCATCCAGGTCTTCAATCTCGGGCAGGACGATCGGCTCTTCCGGGGACGTGCGGTCCAGGGCGTCCTGCGCCACGGCCATCAGGTCTTTGCCGCTGAGCCCGTGGCCGGGATAGGACGCGATACCCACACAACCGCCTTCAAACAGCGGACCGAGGGTATCGGTGATGCGGGTGAGAATGTTTACCCCGTCTTCCGGCTCGGACTCAAGCAGCAGCACCGCGGTCTGGTCGTCATACAGGCAGACCACATCGTCCCGGCGTGCGGCCTGTTTAATGGAGGTGACAATCGGCGAATCCATGCGGACCGCAGCCTCCTGCTTTTGCTGCCGAATGAGCGCAATCGAAAACGAGGTGCCGCGGCGCGCGCATCCCGCGAGATAGCGGGCCAGCTGAACACGCAGCACATCACTTGCGGACGCGCCCATTTCGTCGGGATTCGTCTCCTCCGCCTGCTGCACAATGTTTTGAAAACGGTAGTAGCTGGCGATCAGGGTGATCGTGATGAAGGAGAATGCAATGGCTACAGCAACCCCCAGAATACTCGTCACAGGATCCAGCTGTGCGGCGATCGTAGGGAGGAACAAGGGCATAGGACAGAAAAAGGGCGCACCCAAAGAACGGAGCGCCCGGAAACCTGATTAATACATCGCGAAAACGGCACGGCGGTTTTTGCGCCAGGCGCTTTCATCGTGACCCATGTTATCCGGCATTTCTTCGCCGTAACTCTTGGTCTGGATTTTGGAGGGATCCACTCCGAGGCTGATCAGGTAATCGCGTACCGCCAGCGAGCGGCGTTCGCCCAATGCCAGGTTGTATTCACGGCTGCCGCGCTCGTCGGTGTGGCCTTCAACAATCACGCCCTGCCATTTATTTTTATTCAGCAGGTTGGCGACCTCTTCCACCTTACCGGCTTCCTCGGAATTCACCGTGGAGCTGTCATAGGCAAAATAGACCGGCTGAACCACCGAGCGGTCCCCGTCGGCCGGAAGGCCGTCAACATCCGCCAGCGGCACATCGCCCAGCAGCGGATCACCGTAAAGATTGTCGGAACCGTAGAGGCCCACATCATTGGGATTCTTGTTGCGGCAGCCGCCGGTGAAAGCCAGGGAACAGGCCACAGCCAGAAATACCGTCATTCTCAGAATTTTACTCATCATAACCCTTCAACTCCGCTTAGAAACTCATGGGGATACGGCCGGAGAATACCAGTCGCCGGACCCTGAAACCAAAGCTACAGGAGAATCTTTCAGAGTGTCAAGGAGGTAGATGGCGGAACGGTATCCGGATGTGCGCGAGCAGATGATATGCCGCCCGTCCGGGGCCCAGCGCGGGTCCTCATAATCCGCCCAGTCGGTTTCCAGCACCCGGCTCGTGCGCGTGCTCGGATTTGCGACCACAATGCGGTATTTGCCCCCCACCCGGCTGCACCATGTGATGTAGCCGTTCTTTCCCCAGTCCGGCGAAATGTTCTCGGTGCCGGACGAAGAAATCCGCTTCGGGGTACCCCCGTCTTTCGAAATAATATAAATGTGCGGACGCCCGGAGCTGTCCGATACATAGGCGATGTGGTTGCCGTCCGGCGACCAGCACGGGCTCGCTTCGTTGCCGCGCCGCGTGCGGCTCAGCTTTCGGGTAATGCCCGTACGCAGGCTCTTGGTATACAACTCCGGATTCCCGTCCTTGGAAAGAATCAGGGCCATGGTTTTACCGTCCGGCGAAATCGAGCCCATCGCATTCAGCCCGGGTTCCTTCGACAGCGGCCGGCCGCGGCCGGTCAGGAAAATGCAGGGCGAATTCCGGTATTTATAGGAGGTATAGGTGATCTGCTTGCTGTCCGGCGTCCAGCGCGGGGCCACGACAATGCTCTTGTCCTGCGTGATCTGGCGGATGTTATGGCCGTCCATATCGCAGATATAGAGCTCTTTATACCGTGTGCGCGTTCCGACCATCGCAATTTTGCCTGAAGCCATGCCCTTTTTACCGGTGACCGCATAGAGGATTTCATCCGCCACCCGGTGCGCCAGCGTACGGTAGTCGCCGGCGGAGGCATTATAGGCTTTACCCAGCATGCGCTGGCGGGTCGCCGCCTTATAAACCTGTACATCCGCCTTGAGCTGGCTGCCGGCCTGCGCCTGGCCGACTACATTCACCGTTGCTCCGCTCGACGTGACCCGGAAATAGCCCGACCGGTTCAGATCCGCTTTCAGGACCGAAAGAAACCCCCGGGACGCGGCATCGCCGCCCGTGCGGTAGCCCGCAAGATTGATCGAAATGGTACCACTGCCCTCGCGCTCAACCACCGCGCGCTGCGCCAGCGACGAAGCGGCCGCCATCATGGCCGAACCCACAAAAAAACGTCTAATCATGAAAGATCTCCATCCAAATTAGTTCCTGATGCGGAACTCTACCTCAACATATTCATAAGGGAAGCCCGAAGGCGGTTTCGGGGCCGTGCTGACCGAATTCACCGCCTCCGCGACCGAAGCATCAAAGGCGGAATCGCCCGAACCCTGGATTTTGGTGCGCTTCGTAATGGAGCCCCACTGCGAGATAAAAATCCGATAAATCACCGACGAGGCCGGCGACGCATTCGGCGGCTCATTCCAGCGCGTATCAAAATAGCGCCCGATCTGGGTAATGTACGCCGCATCGGCATCCGGATTCCCCACCGGCCCCACCGTTGGAAGAGCATCCGAAGACTGGACACTCTTCAGCGCCTTTGAAATTTCCGTCGGGTCAATCGCCGGTTTCACCGGCTCCACCTTCTGCCCCTTCTTGATCTGATTCACCGGGGTCGGTTTCCACTTCGGTTTTTCCGGCTCAACCGGTTTCGGCTTGGGCTTCGGTTTCGGCGTTTCGGTTTTCGGTTTCGGAAGCGTCTTTTTTTCCGGCTCGGGAATCGGCGCAGGCTGAACCGGTTCCGGAGTCGGGGCTGGCTCAGGGGCCGGCGGCTCCGGCTCCGGCATCTGTTCGACCTCCTGCACGGCCACCGGCGGCGCCGGCTCACCGAATTCTATAAAGGTGACGATTTCCGGCTTCGGTTTCGGCTGAAAACAGCCCTTCAGGGCGGACAGCCAAAGCAACACCACGAAAAACCAGAAAAACACCAGCGCATGTGCGCCGAAGATCACCAGTATTGCTTTACGCTCAAAACGGTTCATCGCCTACTGATCCGCCTCCGTCACCAACGCCATTTTCGTGATATTGGCATCGTGCAGGATTTTCATGATCGCCACCACGTCGCCGTAGGGCAGCTTGCGGTCGGCACGGACGTAGATCGTCGTGTTCGGATCGTCAATGCCGATCCGCGTCATTTGGGCCAGCAGCTCCTCCTCCGAGACCGGGACATCATCGAGATAGAGCTGCTGGTCCAGGTTCAGGCTGATCGAGCGCGTCTGCGATTCCATCATGTCCGCCGCCTTGCCCTTCGGCAGGTTGATGGCAATGCCCTGCTCAATCAGCGGAAACGTGATGATAAACGTAATCAGCAGAATAAACGTCAGGTCCATCAGCGGCGTCATATTGATGTCGCTGATCTGATTCAAATTAACAAGACTGGTTCTTCGAGCCATCAGGCAATTTCCGGTTTTAGAATTTTGATTTTTGATTCATGGGTCTGCGACAGCTTTATTTTACGCTCCCGGCGGTCTTTCTGGACGCAACGATTATCGCAGTAAGTTCACTGGCCTCTTTTAACAATAACTCCGCCCGTTGCTTTTCTGCCAGCGCCCCCTCAATCAGGAGTTCGAGCCAATAGCACGACTCATCAGCCTCTTCTTCCACAATGCCGAGCTTGGCAATGAAGTCCGCTTTCGATTTGCCGCGACATGCCGCTCGATAATTGACTCCGACCGATGTGCCCGACTGAACCAACTGACCGCCGATAGCACGACCTACGGTCGTCTTCGGAAGCTCACTCACCAAATGAATGATATCTAAAGCAAAACGCTTCGTTCTCTTCTTCATGTCAGCTTCGTTCACATCTACCTCTAAGAATGCGGTCGCAGACCCGCAAATCAAAAATCAGCACTCGAAAATTAAAAATCCCT
>JBFJYX010000298.1:0-4112 GCA_041622415.1 Pontiella sp. | reverse complement strand
GCGTCAGTTTCAAACGGGCGTATGTGTGCGGTTCAACCTGCATTTCTTCGCGCGCGGCATTTTATACAGGGCAGTTTGCGCATAACACCGGATGCTATGGTTTCCAGGAGTGGGCGCATAACCGCAGCTGGGTGGAGGATATTCGGGACGCGGGCTACTACACGGCCGCCATGGGCAAAGTGCACCACTATCCGGCAACCGCGATGATGGGCTACAATGAACGGCTCTACACCGAAAACTTTCCGAACCTGAAGAAGTCGTACGACGACTATGCCAACTACCTGAAGGCGGAAGGCCAGCCGAGCCCGATGAAGATTCTGACGCAGGGCGGCGACTGGATGAACAAACATGCGTCCAATGCCTTCCCGCTGGAGGAAAAATATCACGTGGACCAGTTTGTCGGCCGCATGGCGACGCGCTGGATTCAGGACTACGACAAGGAACAGCCGTTTTTCCTGCACATCGGTTTCCAGGGCCCGCACGATCCGTATGATCCGCCGCAGCGTTTTCTGGATATGTATGAAGACATCGATGTGCCGCTGCCGCATTTCGATGTAAACGGCCTGGACGCGCGCCCGCCGCAGTATGCGCGTTTCATGGAGGCGTGCCGCAATCCGCTGATGTTTGACCAGGGCCCGCACTACGGGGTCTGGGCGGTCGACCTGACGGGGATGGATGACGATGCCTTCCGCCGGATGCGGAAACACTATTATGCCAAGATCACCGGCATCGATTATCAGGTAGGTAAGATTCTCGATATGATCGAAGAAAAAGGACTGATGGAGAACACCCTGATCGTCTTTACGTCGGACCACGGCGACAATCTGGGTGACCACGAGCTGATCTATAAATGGCTGATGACGGAGCAGGCGGTGCATGTCCCCTTCATTGTGCGGTTGCCGGGCGGCAAGCGAGCGGGCGAAATGGACGAAGGCCTCTTTACGCAGATGGATGTGGGGCCGACGATTCTGACGGCCCTGGGCCTGGAAGTTCCGCAGCGGCTGGACGGTTCCAGCAATTGGAAACGCATCACGGAAAATGACCGCAGCGAAGTGCCGGACATGGTGTTCTGCGAAGATAACTATCTGACGATGGTGCGCACCGACGACCGCAAGCTGATCTATTATGCCGGCCAGCCGGAAGAGGAATATTTCAACATGGAGAAGGATCCGTGGGAGGAATATAACCTCGTCAAGAATCCGGAGTATAAAGAAGAGATCATGCAGCTGAAGGTTGAAATGCTCGAATGGGTGACGGTGTCGCGCTATCTCGGATCGCTGTCGCACATCAACCAGGTGGACGGCAAACGCGATAAATGGCCCGCGAACCATCCGGGAGATCCTTATGTTCTGAGTGCTTCTCCGAAAACGCCGGAATACCGGGCTGAGTGCGAACGACTCGCCGCCGAAGCGCGCGCGAAAAACAAGTAACTTATGCACAGCTCTCACCACGGAGGCACAGAGACCCTGAGGTTTCTGTACTCCGTGTCGCTGTGTCTCTGTGGTTATTAAAATAAGATCATTTATATTTGTGGGGTTTGTGATGTTGAAGAAGAGCATATTGATGGGGATGCTGGTGCTGGCCAGCGCGGTGCTGGCGCATAAGCCGGCGGAGAAAGAAATACTGGACAGCTTTAAACATCAGGACCACCTCGTGTTTAAAACAGTGAATGGTCAGAAGCTGAACATGCTTTTTTTCGAACCGCAGAACGTGAAGGCCGGAGAGAAGACGCCGTGGATGTTGTATGTGCACGGCGGCGGCTGGCGTGGCGGCAATCGCTATGCGCCGGTGAAAGCATGCTTTCAGAATACCGTACGCGAGCTGACCGAAAACGGCGTGGCCGTTTTTTCGATCGATTACCGGCTGACGAAAAACGGAATCACGGCCTACGATTCGGTGGTCGACTGTAAAGACGCCGCGCGGTTTCTGATTCATAATGCCGGGCAGTTTAATCTCGATACCGAGCGCTACGGCGTGATGGGCGGATCGGCCGGCGGACACCTCAGCCTGATGACGGCATTGGGCAGAGATGAAGATTTCAAGGGCGACGATGCCCTGGCGGAGATTCCGCTGGATTTCAAGTGCGTGGCATCCTATTTCCCGCTGACCACAATGCTGAACCGCGACGTGCTGATCGGTTCCCGTTTTGAGGATCCGGAAGTGCTGCGTCATGTCCTGGATGGATTGTTCTCCGAAAAGCCGGAGCTGGCGAAACTGCTGAGCCCGACGGAGTACCTTTCAAAAGACACCCCGCCGATCCTGCTGCTGCATGGCGATAATGATCCGATCCTGGATATTAAAAATTCGCACTACATGATGGAGGTCGCGAAAGAAAAGGGCGCGGATGTGGAGCTGTTTACGGTCAAAAATGCAGCGCACAGCTTTGGCGGAAAAAATATTTCCCCCTCGATGGACGAAATCAATGCCGCTTCAGCGCAGTTTATTCTGAAGCACCTGAAGCCGGAATAGCGGGGGAGAGGCCGGGATGAGGAAGATTGGATTTTTCTGTGCCGTCGTTTCGTTTACCGCAGTGGTGCATACCGCGCCTTCGGTGACGCTCATTGACGGGAATCCGATACTGCGGAAACCCGATCCGGACTTTCTCTATGCGGCGGATCCGGCGGCGGAAGTGTATGACGGAAAGGTTTATCTCTACTGTTCGCGCGATGTGGAGGGCGCGTCGGGGTATTCGACCATGCAGGATTATATGATCCTGGAGTCGTCCGATCTGAAGACGTGGATCAACCACGGTGTGGTACTGAAACCCCGGACGGACCGCGGGTTTGAATATGCCGACGGCCAGATGAATGCGCCGGATGCCGCCTATAAGGACGGCTGGTATTACTTTTATTTTCCGTATGCCAAAACGCATGTCGGGGTGGCCAAAAGCCGCTCGCCGGTCGGTCCCTGGGAAACGGCGGTGCCGGATAAGATCTGCACCATTTTTGATCCGACGGTTTTCATCGATGACGACGGGCAGGCCTACATTTACGGCAGCGACAATAAAAAGAATATCGGCGAACGCGGGCGGCATATGTTCGGGGCAAAGCTGAAGGACAATATGCTCGAGCTCGACGGCGGCTGGGTCCGATTGACCGAGGAGCCGGTGAGCGAAGCGGTACATGTTTTTAAACGCAACCGCAAATACTATTTCCACGCCCGGGTCGATAAGGATACGAAATACTGGATGGCGGATGAGCCGCTGCCGCAGTTTGCAAAACCCATGGGCGTGCTGGCGCCCGATGCCCCGGATGCGCCGAACCACGCGTCAGCCGTCGAGTTTAAGGGTGAATGGTATTTCTTCTATCACCGCGGCGATGTCAACGGCGGGAGTTATCATCGCCGTTCGGCCTGTTTCGAGAAAATGACGTTCCGCGCGGACGGCAGCATTGAGCCGATCGTCTACTCACTCGGAGAATGACGCAGTAGAACGGTGCGCTGCGCCGTTTAAATCACACTCGGCAAACTGCAGGCGGGCCGCCTGCGTTCCGCACCGCCTCTCTTATCAGTCGCCAGTCCGGTTTTTCATCTGGTTAATTTGGTAATTCATCCCGGGCTGTTGTATTACATCAGCTTTGGTAAATTGGCTTCGGTGGTGTGCATGGGTCTTGAAGGAGAGAATGGTGTCGGGTGATATGAAAAACTTTTCCGCAAAAGAACGGGCGGCCGTGCTGTCGGCTGTACTGCTCCTGGGGGCCGCGGCTGCCTCCGGCAAAACGATCGGGGACTTCCGTCAGCTCGACCAGTGGTCGGGACTGACGGCTGCAGAACTTACAGCGCCGACCGGCGATCCGGCCGCGGTGCTGCCGGCGGGCGGAACGGCGGCGTTTGAATACGCCGAGCACAAAACCTTCCTGAGCGGCCGGGCGGTTGATTTTTCCGACATGCTCGACGCCGTGTGCGTTGAGGACTGGTACGACTACCGCTATCTTGAATGCTGGGTGAACCTGTCGAACGCGGATCCGGTTGACTTGGAATGTACGGTGATGCCGCTGGCGGTCGGCCGGCCGGATTATGCGGAATCGCTTGCGTCAACGCTGCGGGTGCAGGGCGAAGGGTGGCAGCGCGTGGTCTTTCCGCTGCACGATTTCGACTATGTCCGCCATCAGGGC
>JBFJYX010000297.1:0-4125 GCA_041622415.1 Pontiella sp. | reverse complement strand
GAGGTAATGTTGCAGAAGTCGCAGTTGAACGGGCAGCCGCGCGAATACTGGATGCCCATGCCCTGGTAGCGTTTCATGTCGACCAGGTCCCACGCGGGGGGCGGGGAGTCTCTCATCTCCGCAAACCCCTCGGTCGCGTAGACGCGTCTGGCCCGGTTGTTTTCAAGATCCGTGAGGAATTCCGGCAGGGTGATCTCCGCCTCGTTCAGGATAAAATGATCCACGTCGTCGAACGCCTCATGCTCCATCGTGAAAAGCGGTCCGCCCGCGACCACCTTGAGGCCGGCTTTTTTGCAGCGGTCGATGATTCCGTGGGCGGACGCCTTCTGGACCACCATGCCGGTGATGAATACGCAGTCCGCCCACGCAAGATCGCGGTCGCGCAGCTTGCGGGTATTCACATCGATCAGCCGCTTGTTCCACTGCGCCGGCAGCAATCCTGCCACCGTCAGCAGCCCGAGCGGCGGGAAGGTGGCCTGCTTGCCGACGAAAGCGAGTGCGTGTTTATAGCTCCAGAACGTATCGGGAAACTGCGGACATATCATCAGAATATTCATGGTTAGACCCTTTCCTGTTTTCCTTCTCCATCTGAAACATGCCCCGGCGGTGTCATGGTTTTGTCATGGCCGGAATTTTTCTGTGCATCTATTCCGCCCGATCCGGATTGCGCGTCCCGGCGCCTGTTTTACTGCGCCCGTCTGCCTTGCCGGAAGCCGGGCTTTTTGTTTGTCCGGAGGGGCAAAGCGGGATACCTTTTTGCCTTTGCGAGAACCCGATGGCCGATCATTCCCTCAAACCGGATGTCGGCCGGCAGGGGCCGGATTTTCAAGACACGTCAGCCACATGCAGACCACGAATCCTCCAATGAGCAGAGTCAAATGAAACGGATCGGAATTACAATCGGTGATATAAACGGAATCGGGCCGGAGGTGGCGCTGAAGGCCGTAGCGCGGGGACGCTGGCCGGACGATGTGGAATTTGTCTTCCTCGGTTCCGAGTCGCTCGTGCGCGAGCAGGCGAAAGCGATGAAGCTGCCGGTGTCGCGGAAAATCACGTTCCAATCATTGGAAACGTCCTGCGTCTGGAATCCCGGCACGATCCGGGTTGATGCATCGCGCCATGCCGAAGAGGCGATCCGTAAAGCGGTGGAGGGCTGCCTGTCCGGCGAGCTGGATGCGATGGTGACCGCGCCGATCTGTAAAGAGGGGATGCACAAAGCGGGGATCATGATTCCGGGGCATACCGAATACCTGGCCGAACTCACAAACACGGCAACCTTCGGCATGATGCTGATGGGCGGCGGGCTGCGCGTCATGCTCGTTACCCGCCATATTCCGATCTCCGAAGTGCCGGCGGCGCTGAACAGTAAAACGATTCGCGAACATATTGAACTGACCGGCGATGCCCTCAAGCTGTTCGGGCTTACGAACGGAACGATCGGTGTATGCGGCCTGAATCCGCATGCGGGCGACGGCGGGATTCTGGGGCGCGAAGAGATTGAGATTATTAATCCGGCCATACGGCAGATCCGTAAAAAAGGATATACGGTTTCGGATGCGGTTCCGGCCGATACGATTTTTCATGAAGCGCGGCGGGGCGACTATGACGCCGTCGTGGCGATGTATCACGACCAGGGGCTGGCCCCGCTCAAAATGATGGGCTTCGACGAGGGGATCAATATCACGCTCGGGCTGCCGATCATCCGTACCTCGCCGGACCACGGCACCGCCTTCGGCATTGCCGGGCAGAACAAAGCCTCGCACCGCAGTATGCTGAATGCCATCAAGCTGGCGGTCGACCTCGCCGGCAAACCCAACCCCTGGAAATGATTTTCCAAACGCAAAGACGCCAAGAGAAGGAAGGTTCGCAGCGGTTTCTGCATTGAGTGCTTTGCGGAACTCTGCGAGCTTTGAATCTTTGCGTTGAGGGAAGAAGTGTATGAGTGAAGAGTTTAGATTAACGAGCCCGAGGGACGTGCGGGCGTTGCTGGAAAAGCTGGGGCATCGGCCGAACAAGGGGCTGGGGCAGAACTACCTGATTGACGCCAACATTCTCGACATCATTGCCGATACGGCCGATATCCAGCCGTTGGAAAATGTCCTCGAAATCGGGCCGGGCCTCGGCGCGCTGACGGAACGGCTCATTCCGCGGGCGGCGGCGGTCACCTGCATCGAAAAAGATCCGACGATGGCGGACTATCTGAAGACGCGCTTTACCGATTTTACGCTCATCGAATCCGACGCGCTGGATGTGGATCTGGATCAGCTGTTTGCCGACGGCATTACGAAAGTGGCGGCGAATCTGCCCTATTCCGTGGCCAGCCGTTTAATGGTCGATATTGCGGAATGCGGGCACCGGCCGGAACGGATGTCGCTGACGATCCAGAAAGAGGTGGCGGACCGCCTGTGCGCGCCGGCGGGGGATAAACATTACGGGGTGCTGTCGGTGCTGACCGGGGTGTTCTATGAAAACACGCTGGTGAAAAAAATAAGCCCGACCTGTTTTCTGCCGCCGCCGAAGGTCTGGTCGGCCGTGGTGAAAATGCAGCGCCGCGATGTTCCAATGGTTGGAAGCGAGGTTTACCCGACCTTCAAGAAACTCGTAAAACACTGCTTCTCGCAGCGCCGTAAACAGGTGGGCACCATCCTGAAGAAAATGGGCGTCTCTCCCGTTGATGATATTCTTTTCGATGCCGGGATTGAGCACACCGAGCGCCCGGAAAAAATCGAGATCGAGCGCTGGGCGGAGCTGGCGCGGATTTTAACGTAGACGAAGCATCCTGCTTCGTTCAGCTCCGGTGCACAAAGAAGCTGGAAGCTTCTTCTACTTTTTCACTTTCGGTTTGCGGCGGAAGCCGTTACGGATGGCGAGGGTCCAGACGACCCAGAGGGCTTCGTAGACAATGTTGCCGCTCATTTTGGAGGAGCCTTCCTGGCGGTCCTCAAAAACGATCGGGACTTCACCGATGCGGAACCCTTTCATCCACGCCTTGTGGGTCATCTCAATCTGGAACCCGTAGCCGTTGGCTTTGACCAGGTCAAAGTCGTAGGACTCGAGCACCTCGCGCCGGAAACATTTAAAGCCGCCGGTGGGGTCGGAAACCGGCATGCCGGTGATGAGGTGGACATACACCGCCGCCCCGCGGCTGAGCAGCAGGCGGGACATCGGCCAGTTGAGCACGCGGATGCCGCCGCAGTAGCGCGAGCCGATCACCAGGTCGTGGCCTTCAATAATCTTATCGCGGAAGTTGGGAATCTCTTTGGGGTTGTGCGAAAAGTCGCAGTCCATTTCCATGACATATTTATAGTGGCGCTCAAGAGCCCACCTGAAGCCGGCGATATAGGCGCGGCCCAATCCGTCCTTGGAGGTGCGGTGGAGCACGTGCACGCGGTCGCTGCGGTCGGCGAGCGCATCGGCCATATCGCCTGTCCCGTCCGGGGAGTTGTCATCAACAAAAAGAATATGCACATGCGGGGAGGAATCCAGCACGGCGGTGGTGATTCGGTTGATGTTCTCTTTTTCGTTATAGGTCGGGATGATGACCAGGGTGTCGATATCAGTCATAGTGCGAAAATGTAGGCTGAATTACGGGATAACATCAAGTGATTGCGGGTTAAATTTCGATGGGAACGAACCGCGGCCCTTTGCGGGAAACCACCACCAGCTGCACCGTGCGGCGCATTGCCGCGGGATAGCGTTTGCCGGCGGCCTCGGCATACCCTTTCATTTGTTCGCGGTAGCTGTCGGTCACATCCGCATCCGGGGCTTCGGTAAACTTATAATCGAAAATCACAAATCCATCGTGGGTACGGCCGAGCAGGTCCACCGTACCGTCGATCAGTGTGTCCCCGCGCAGCAGGACAAAAGGAAATTCCGGGCAGAGTTCCAGCAGCCCTTCCGTTGCGGGCATCATCAGGCCGCGCGTTTGTTCGATCCGGTCCGCCAGCTGCAGCGCCTCCTGTTTGGATGCCCCGAAATCGGGCCGCAGTTTTTCGAGCCACTCGGCAACATCGCCCTGCCAGTCATTCAGTGCCAGCTGCTCGAGAACCGCGTGGCCGAGCGAGCCCAGCGCCGCGGCGTCTTTGCCGGTCGACGGGGAGAGGGGGTGCGGGGGAGAGGGGGCAT
>JBFJYX010000296.1:0-4136 GCA_041622415.1 Pontiella sp. | reverse complement strand
TCGTCGGCACCTTCTACCGCAAACCGGCTCCGGACGCTGACAACTTTGCCGAAATCGGCACCGAAATCACGGAAGACTCCGTGGTCTGCATCGTGGAAGCGATGAAAGTGATGAACGAAATAAAAGCCGAAGTGAAAGGCGTGATTAAGAAGATTCTCGTAGACGATGCCTCGCCGGTACAGTACGGGCAGCCGCTCTTCCTCGTTGACCCGAAATAAAAGGTTTGCCCATGTTTAAAAAGGTTCTTATTGCCAACCGAGGCGAAATCGCGCTGCGCATCATCCGCGCCTGCCGCGAGCTCGGCGTTGAATCGGTCGCGGTTTATTCCGAGGCGGATGCCGACTCGCTGCACGTACAGATGGCCGACGAAGCCATCTGTATCGGCCCGGCGGCCGCGACTGACAGCTATCTGAAAATCACCAACATCATCAGTGCCGCGGAAGTGGCCGATGTGGATGCGATTCATCCCGGATACGGGTTCCTGGCCGAAAATGCCCACTTCGCTGAAATCTGCGCGAACTGCAACATTACCTTTATCGGCCCGTCCCCGGACTGTATCCGCAACATGGGCGACAAAGCGATTGCCCGCGATACGATGAAAGCGGCCGGCGTGCCGATCACGCCGGGGTCCGACGGTATTCTGAAGAATTCCGATGAAGCGCTGAAACTCGCCCAGGAAATGGGCTATCCGGTACTGCTCAAAGCGGTGGCCGGCGGCGGCGGTAAAGGCATGCGCGTTGCCCGCAACGATGTTTCCCTGGTTCAGGGTTTCATGGCGGCGTCAGCCGAAGGGGAAGCCTCGTTCGGTAATCCCGACCTGTTCATGGAAAAATACATTGAGTCCGCGCGTCACGTGGAAGTGCAGATTATCGGCGATAAGCACGGTAATGTCTGCCACGTCGGCGAACGCGACTGCTCGATCCAGCGCCGTCACCAGAAACTGGTGGAAGAGGCCCCGTGCCCGACGCTGACCGATAAAGAGCGCAAAGCCCTGGGCGATGCGGCGGTCAAAGCCGGCAAGGCGGTCGGTTACGACAGCGCCGGCACACTGGAATTTCTTTACGACGAAACGGCCAAGCAGTTCTATTTCATGGAAATGAACACCCGCATCCAGGTGGAGCACACGGTTTCGGAAGAGGTCAGCGGTATTGACCTGCTGAAGGAACAGATCCGCGTGGCGGCCGGCGAAAAGCTTTCGTTCACGCAGGAAAAACTGAAGATCCGCGGGCATGCCATTGAGTACCGGGTGAATGCGGAGGATCCGTATAACAACTTCACTCCGTCCCCGGGCCCGGTGGAAGCGGTTCATTTTCCGGGCGGTCCGGGTGTGCGCATCGACTCGCACGTCTATTCCGGCTACACCATTTCGCCGTATTACGACAGCATGATCGGTAAGATCATTGTTCACGGCAAAGACCGGGACGAGGCGATTATGCGGATGCGCCGCGCACTGCAGGAGTTTACCATCATCGGACCGCATACGTCGGTTCCGCTGGGCGAGGCCCTGATGATGGATAAAGCCTTCATTGACGGCACCTATAATACCGCCTATCTCGAAAAATACATGCACGAAGTTTTTTTGAATTCGTAATCCCCCGGAAGGAGCAAGGTTATGGAAAACGCAACAGGTAACGCAGTTATGGATACACAGGAACTCTCCGTCGTTCCGGATCATACCGGATCGGAGTACGGCCAGATCAGCATCAACAACAATGTGGTGGCCATCATTGCCCACGAAACGGCCAAAAAGGTTCCCGGCGTCGTGGAACTCCAGGGTACCCTGGCGGACGGCATTGCCGGCATGATCGGTAAAAAAGCCAAAGACAAGGGCATCCGTATTGAGAAGGAGAGTGAAGAACTCCTGACGATTGACCTGACCGTGGTGCTCGAATTCGGAGTGAAAATTCCGGATATCTGTGTGCAGCTGCAGTCGGCGGTTAAAGAGGCGGTTGAAGAGATGACCGGCCAGAAGGTTTATGCGGTAAATGTCGTAGTTCAGGGCATCCGCAATCTTGAAGTCAAGAAGACGACCGAGGATTAATCCATGAAATCGCGAACCGGCAGGGGAAGCTTTATCACCAATGCCGTGCTGCTGCTCCTTGGCGGTGCGCTGATCTACGGCAATGCGGTCAACCGCGAGTTCGGGGCCTTTGTCTCCGAGTTCAATGCGACGCCGCTGGGCGGCCTCGTGCTGGGCGGCGTGATGATTGCCTCCGTGATCATGGGCTGGCTGACCCGCTTTATGGGCAAAAAGGAAAAGTTCATCGATTTCCAGTCGGAAGACGGCAGCGTCGGCATCAGCATTAAAGCGATCCAGGATTTCATTGAACGCGTCGGCAAGGAGTTTGCCGCCGTTAAAAGCATTGAAAGCCGGTTGATCCACAATAAGAACAAAGTGGATATCGCGATCAATGTGAAGGTGCTTTCCGGCAACAAGATTCCGGAACTGACCCAGGTGCTGCAGCAGCGGGTTCGTGAAAGCGTGCGGGAATCGCTCGGTATCGATGAAATCGGCACCATCACCGTGAAGGTGGCCGAAATTTTCGGAGAACCGGCGAAGCACGTGGATAAGCCGTCCGAAGACTAGCGGCGGCTCAGGGTCAATTTATGGATATTGCAACCATTCAGGCCGAATCGCGTGCCGTATCGGATCAGGTTTTTACTGAGCTCGTGCCGAAGGTCGAAGAGGCGGCCGCACGCATTGCGGACTGCCTCAAAGCCGGCGGAAAAGTCATGGCCTGCGGCAACGGCGGAAGCTCGGCGGATGCCCAGCATTTTGCCGGCGAACTGGTGAACCGTTTTCTGATGAACCGGCGCCCCTATGCCGGGATTGCGCTGAATACCGACGCTTCAGTCATGACCTCGATCAGCAATGACTTTTCCTACGAGGAAGTCTATTCCAAGCAGGTCGAAGGGCTGGGTCGTGCCGGTGATGTCCTGGTGGGTTTTTCCACCTCCGGCAATTCCGGCAATGTGCTTAAAGCATTTGAAACAGCCAAAGAGCTCGGGATCACCACCGTGGGCTTCCTCGGCGGCGGCGGCGGGAAAATGCTTCCGCTGTCGGACCACGCGCTGCTGGTTTCCTGCTCCTCGCACACACCCCGTATTCAGGAAGGGCATGAACTCATGATGCACCTGATCTGCGAGCGGGTGGAAGAACTGATGGAGGGCTGACCGTCCTGTGCGCCGGTCACTTTCCAGTTTAGTCCTCTTTTTATTCGTCTCCGTCGTATCCCTGCAGTTCGGCTGCACGACGATGATCGACGGCATGCCGCCCGGGCCTGCACACGAGGCCTATCAACCGCTCGAAAGCGCCGAGGCCGAAGCCTTCTTTTTCCAATGCCTGGAAAAAGCGCAGGAGCAGTTCGGTGCGCCCGAAGTTCCGGTGACCCGGGTCCTGTTCCGCCGCTCGCGGAAAACCGAGGCGGCGGCGCGCTACCGCATTGCCGAAAACTTTTCGCTCACGCAATGCATTGATTCCACCAACGGGGTTTTTGTGGTCTACATCGGCGAAGATCCCGACGGCCGGAACTTCTATCCGCTGCTCGCCCATGAAAGCGCCCACCTGCTCAATGCCCGGATTATGGACTGGTATATGGAAGGGCTGGCCACGGCGTTTTCGGAAGAGATGTGCGCGCAGCACGATAAAGCGTGGGGGGATTGGGGCCGGCACTTCCGCCGCACGCGCAAAGATCCGTACGGCCGTTCCTACCGGATGATGCGCGACCTCAAAGCCGCTTTCCCGCAGGCCTATCCTTCGATCATCCGTTACACCCGCCCGAACGGCAAGAACACGGACTGGCTCTACATCGATATCGACCGCTGGCTCGATACCCTCGACGATGATGGATATGCCGAGGCGCTCGACATCATTGAACCGCATTTGAAAACCCTTCAGAAATATGACCGCGTCTACTACACCATCCAGGTGCCCGCCGCGTTAAAATAAGGAGGCTGCCATGCCGATGATCAACCTGAAATGTTCGAAGAAGATTCCGACCGAATTGCTGCAGCGGATATCAACGGCTGTTGCGGAAACCATCGGCAAACCGGAGCAGTATGTCATGGTGGTGGCGGAACAGGCGGACCTGCTGATGGCGGGAACGCCCGGCGACGCGGTCTGTGCCGAGGTGAGG
>JBFJYX010000295.1:0-4172 GCA_041622415.1 Pontiella sp. | reverse complement strand
TGTCCATAAGGGCGAGCTGGTCTTCGGGGCGCCGTCCAAAGGCGAACCGGTGATCGCATCGGTGGACCGCTTCCGCCGCGGGCAGATGCGCCGCAACCATACCGCGACGCACCTGCTGAATGCCGCGCTGCGCAAGCTGGTGGACCCGAATGTGAAACAGGCGGGTTCGCTGGTGGCCCATAACTACCTGCGTTTTGACTTTAACCATTTTGAAGCACTCAGCCCGCAGCAGATCCAGCAGATTGAGCAGATGGTGAATCATGAAATCATGAAAAACACCGAGCTGCAGACCCTGGAAATGGATTTGGCCGATGTCCAGAATTCGCCGGATATCCAGGCGGTGTTTGATGATAAGTACGGCGATGTGGTCCGTGTGGTAACGATCGGCGATACCAGCAAAGAGCTCTGCGGCGGCACGCATGTGCAGATGACCGGCGACATCGGTCAGTTCCGGATTGTTTCCGAATCGTCCGTGGCGGCGGGTATCCGCCGTGTCGAAGCGGTGACCGGTCTCGATGCCCTCAACTGGGCGGCCGGGGAACATGCCCTGCTGACCGGCCTGAGCCAGAGCCTGAGTGTGAAACCGCAGGAACTGCCGGAGCGCATCAAGGCGATGACCGATCAGATCAAGGCGGCGGAAAAACAGCTGAAGGAACTGCAGACTAAAGCGGCGGTGGCGAATGTGGACGGCCTGGTGGATAAGGTGGAAGAATCCGGCGGCGTGAAAGTGCTGGCGGCGGAACTCGGCGAAATGCCGATGGATGCGCTGCGCCAGGTGCTCGACGGCCTGCGCCAGAAAATCGACAGCGCGGTCATTGTCATCGGCTCTTCCAACGGCGGCAAGGCCTGCCTGGCGGCGAGTGTCTCGGAAGACCTGGTGGCGAAAGGGCTGCATGCCGGCAAGCTCATCGGCCAGGTGGCGAAAATCTGCGGCGGCGGGGGCGGCGGTAAACCCGATAAAGCCCAGGCCGGCGGTAAAGACGCGGCGAAGGTCGGTGAAGCCATTCAGGCGGTTTCCGGCATCGTCAACGAAATGGCCGGTTAAGCTGTTTTTGAACCACGAAGACACTAAGGGCACGAAGGCTTTGCGTACTTCGTGCCTTTGTGTTTTAAAAAGGCATGGCTAACCAGCTTAAGCAAATTCTCATTGTTGAAGATGAGCAGGCGATTGCGGATAATATTGCCTTTGCGGTCGAGACCGAACATATGGAACCGGTACATGCCGCAACGGCCGGCGCGGCGGAAGAGCGGCTCGGCGAACGGTCCATCGACCTGATCGTGCTGGATGTCGGCCTGCCGGATGAAAGCGGGTTTGATTTCTGCCGGCGCATTCGGGCGAAAAGCGATGTGCCGATTATTTTCCTGACCGCGCGCGAATCGGAGATCGACCGGATTGTCGGGCTGGAGCTCGGGGCGGATGATTATATGGCGAAGCCGTTCAGTCCGCGGGAGCTGACGGCACGCATCCGGGCCATTCTGCGGCGCAGCGGGCAGGCGGTTCCCATGTCTGGACATGCGCGGCCGGAGCCGGTGTTTGCGGTGGACGAGAAAACCAAGACGATTGTCTATAAGGGTGCGCCGCTGGACCTTTCGCGTTACGAGTTCCGCATGCTGGAACTGATGATCCGCCATCCCGGCCAGGTTTTTTCGCGCGGGCAGCTGATGGACCATGCGTGGGAGGAGCCGGATGCGAGTTATGACCGGACGGTGGATACCCACATCAAGACGCTGCGTTCCAAACTCCGCAATGTAGACCCGGAGTGCGCCTGCCTGCAGACGCGCCGCGGGTTCGGTTATTGCCTGAGGGTCGGGGAATGAAGATGCGTTCCCGCCTGCTGCTGACGGCGGTGGTGCTGCTGTCGCTCGGGTTTTACTGGCTGGTGGACTGGATTGTCCGCGATGTGCGGCTGCATTATTTTATCACGATGGAAGAGTCGCTGGTGGACACCTCGGTCCTGCTGGCGGAGCAGCTGTCGGGCGACCTGACGGTGGATTCTGATTTTGCGAAAGCCCTGGCGGATGCGGGGGAACGCACGCTGGCGGCGAAGATTTATACTCACACGAAAACCAACATGAACCTGCGGATTGTGGTGGTGGATACGCAGCGCCAAACGGTGTTTGATTCGCGCGGCACATTGGCGCCGGGTGCGCTTTACGACTGGCGCGATGCCACGCTGGCGCTGCGCGGGGCATACGGTGCGCGGACGACCTATGAAGATCCCGGAAATGCGTTCAGCGCCCACATGTATGTGGCGGCGCCGGTGATGAGCGGGGAAGACATCATCGGGGCGGTGGCGGTGGGCAAACCGCTGATCAGCGTTACGCCGTTTATGAAACAGGCGCGGCGTCGGCTGGTGGTTTCGGGGCTGGTTGGTTTTGCCGCCGTTGTACTGCTGCTCATTCCGGTTTCGCTGTGGATTATTCAGCCGGTGCGGGCGCTGACCCGGTATGCGCAGGCGATTCGCGACGGGAAAAAGGCCGAACGGCCGCTGCTGGGGCATGGCGGCGAAATGAGTGAGCTGGCTGATGCGTTTGAAGAGATGCGCGATGCGCTTGAGGGGAAGCAGTATGTGGAGGAATATGTCCAGTCGCTGACGCATGAGATGAAGAGTCCGCTGGCGGCGATCCAGGGGGCGGCTGAACTGCTGAACGAGGAGATGTCCGATGAGCAGCGCCGGCGTTTCCTCGCCAATATCAACGCGGAGTCGGAGCGGCTGCACGGGCTGGTGGAGCGCATGCTTTCGCTGGCGGCCCTGGAAAAACGCAAAGCCCTGGAGCGGGGCGAATCCATTGATCTGCAGGTGTTGATCGAGGATGTGACGGACAGCCTGCTGCCGGTGGCGCAGGCGAAGGGGATTACCTTGCGCACCGCGGTTTCCAATCCCTGGAAACCGAAGGGCGATTATTTTCTGCTGCGCCAGGCCCTGACCAATTTAGTGACCAATGCCATCGAATTTTCGCCGGCCAACGGGACCGTGGAAATCCGGCTGTCCAAACCTGAGATTCGCGTGGTCGATGCGGGCGCCGGAATTCCCGGCTATGCACTGGACCGGATTTTTGAGCGCTTCTATTCCCTGCCCCGGCCGGATGGCGGACCGAAAAGCTCGGGGCTCGGGTTGAACTTTGTGCGCGAGGCGGCGCGGCTGCACGGCGGCGATGCGGCGTTGCGCAACCGTCCGTCCGGCGGTGCGGAGGCCGTCCTGACGCTGGGTTGATTTTTCACGTTGAGTTCACCTTCCCTTCAAACGCTTTTCAAAAAGCGTGTTCATCCTCCGGGTACAACATTAACCGGAGGTTGTTTATGCAGAAGAGTATGGTTTTCAAAGTGCTGGTTGTCGGGTTCGTGGCGATCCTGATGCTGATGGCGTTGAGCGCAATTGACGGGCTGGCGCGGGAGCGCAAGAGCAGGGCGCATGGTGTGCAGGAGGATATTGCGCGGAGCTATGCGGGGCGTCAGCAGCTGATCGGCCCGGTGGTGACGATCCGTTATCGCGAAAGCTGGGCGGAGCGGAAATACAATACGGAAACCGATACGTGGTATGAAGAGCAGCTGAGCCGCACCTGCACCCGCCCGGTCTTTCCCGGGCAGTATACCTATGACGGCGAAATGAAGGTGGAGGAGCGGCTGCGCGGAATTTTCAAGGCCCATATTTTCCAGACGGAGGGGCGGCTCGGCGGATCATTCAGCTTTCCGGAATTTGATGAGCTGAATATTCGAAAGGGGGCCGAGGTGGAACTGCTTTCGGTGAATGCGTGCCTGCTGCTCAGTGACCTGCGCGGGATTACCCGCGTCCCCGACTTTAAATGGAACGGCCGCGCCGTCGCCATGGAAGCCGGGAACGACCTGGGCGGTTTTGGCGAGGGCATACACGCAAAAATTCCCGATATGGAAACGGTGTTCGGCGAATCGTTCGATTTTGAAATGGAGCTGGCGGTGCACGGCATGGGGCAGTTTGCCGTGGTGCCGGTGGGCGATGAAAACCGTATCCGCCTGAACTCGGACTGGCCGCATCCGAGTTTTACAGGCGATTTCCTGGCATCGGAACGCACGGTTTCCGGCAACGGTTTTGCGGCGGAGTGGAATGTCAACGGGCTAACAGTAGTTAAAACCCGCAGCTTCGGCAGATAGTTTGAGCCCCGATCATTTTCGGCGCTAAACCTCTCGACCAGTC
>JBFJYX010000294.1:0-4176 GCA_041622415.1 Pontiella sp. | reverse complement strand
TGACCCTGCTGAATGCAGGAAAAGACACCCTCTCCGAACAGGAGTGCGATCTTCACGTCGTGATGACGGATATCGACCAGCTGTTCACACAGCGCGCAGAGCTGAATGAGCTGTTCTTTGCCGTCAGCTTTGCCCAGTACCAGGCCGCCAACAACGTCCCGAAACGCGTGGTTGCCGACGAAGACAAACTGCGCAAAACCCTCTCCATCCTGCTGGGCTATGCGCTCTATAAAACGAAGAAGGGCCGGATCGGCCTGCACGCCACCCGGGAAGCCTCCGACAGCGAGTCGATGAGCATCTCCTTTGAACTGGCCTACACACCCGGACCGGGCGGCGATGACCTGCTGTCCGGCATTTTCAACTCCGAGGTCGAAGCCGTCATTGATCTCAAGCACGGCCTGACGCTCGCCCGGCGCTACATCAAACTGCTGGGCGGCCGAACCGCCATTGAATTCCGCGATGCCGGCGTAACGGCGATCACCCTCTCGCTGCCGTTCAAGCGGACCGATTCAGAAATTCTGATCCCGAAAGGCGACGATAATTCCAAGGCCGGGGCGGCATAACCACCCTGCCCTTGACACACCTCATGCGCCCGCATACCGTGGGCGCATGAATGTTTTCAGACTCTCCCTGCTGCTCATCTGTACCGCACTCTCGGCCCGGGCCGGTTTTAACGAAACCTGGGCCTATCTCATGAAGGGCGAGGAAAAATATTTTCCCGCCGCCTCCCCCATCACCGACGTCGGCTGCTTCAGCGCTTCGGTCGATCCCGACGGCTACCTCGCCGGCGGGCATATGACGCCCCCGAACCTGCCCGGCGCACACCCCGAAACCCGCTATCACCTCGTCGTCACCATGCCGTGGAACACCACCCTTTCCCACCTCTATCTCGACCCGCAGCTCCCCGTCCGCCAGCGCATCATCGACGGCATCGCCAAACGCTGCCAACCGTTCGACGGCCTGCAGATCGACTTCGAGGCCGTCAGCTCCAAAGACCGGGCCAACTTTCTCAAGTTCCTCGTCGCCGTGAAGAAGGCCCTGCCGAAAGACAAGCTCTTCAGCGTCGCCGTGATGGCCCGCTGGGCGGATCATAAAAAGCAAAACCCGGCCGATGCCTTTGATTATCCTTTCATTGGAAAAGTGGCCGACCGGGTGATTGTGATGGCCTACGACGAGCACTACCGTTCCGGCCCCGCCGGTCCCATCGCCTCCCTGCCCTGGTGCAGAAAAATCTATGACTACGCCACCGCAACCATTCCCGGCGAAAAACTGGTCATGGGCATTCCCCTCTACGGCCGCTCCTGGCAGAAGGAAAAAACCGCCGCCGCCATGCGCAATCCCGAAGTCTGGACCGACCTGCGCAAACGCGGTGCCGAACTTACCAGCGATGCCGCAAACGGCGGCAGCTATGCCTACACCACCAACGTCACCATCAACGTCCATTTTGAATCCATGCCGTCGCTCCAGGCCAAAATGGACCTCTATGCCTCACGCCGGACACAAGGCATCGCCTTCTGGCGCATCAGCCAGGAACCCCGCGGCTTCTGGGATAAAATCAGCGACTGATCGTCATTTCCGCCCGCCGCACATCCCGCCACGGGGGCACAAAAAAACGTGAGGCCTGAAATGAATCAGGCATCACGTTTGAATCGTCACGTTTTACGCAGTATCGCGGCGGGTCAGCCTTCGAGTTCCTTCTGAAGTTCTGCGTCGGCCGCAATCACCTCTTCGGCCATGGTCTTTTTATATTCGACCATTTTGGCGCGCAGCTCAGCATCAGCCGTACCCATAATCTGAACCGCAAGAATGGCCGCATTGATGGCGCCGGCTTTACCGATCGCCACGGTGGCTACCGGAACGCCCTTGGGCATCTGAACAGTGGAAAGCAGCGAATCCAGGCCGTCGAGCGACCAGCCCTTGACCGGAACGCCGATCACCGGAAGAACGGTATGCCCCGCCAGCACACCGCAGAGATGGGCCGCGCCGCCGGCGGCACCGATGATCACTTGGTATCCGTTATCTGCGGCGCTTTCCGCAAACTCAACCGCTTCGTGCGGGGTGCGGTGCGCAGACATTACTTTCACGGTGCTCTCAATGCCGAATGCCTTCAGCGTATTGCGCGTGAATTCCATGACCGGCCAGTCCGTTTTACTGCCCATTACAATTGCTACGGTAGGCTTTTTATCAGCTGCCATAATTAACTCTCCTATTCGTTATTAAAATCAATACCCAGGCGCTTCAGTTCGCGGTGGGCGATATCGTTGCGGTAGAAGTGATCCTTGAAACTGATGGTTTCCACGGAGATGTAGGCCTTGGAAAGCGCGTCCAGCAGATCTTCGCCCAACGACGTAATGCCGAGAACGCGGCCGCCGGCCGTCACCACTTTTTCGCCTTCCAATGCTGTGCCCGCATGGAAAACGACCGTATCGTCCACCGCATTGGCTTTATCCAGATTCTGGATTTCATTGCCTTTGGCGTAGTCGCCCGGATAACCGCCGGCCACCATCACCACACAGACGCTGTGGTCATCTTTCCACGAAATCAGGTCCTCGGAGAGCGTTCCGTCGATCACGCCGTTGATTGCCGGCAGCATATCGCCGTCCCAGCGCGCCAGTACGGCCTGCGTTTCCGGATCGCCGAAACGGCAGTTGAATTCCACCACGCTCGGCTGGTCATTTTCGATCATCAGGCCCGCATAGAGCACCCCTTTATAGGTGATGCCGCGCTTTTTCAGCTCGGCCAGCGTGCGGTCATAGACCTCTTCCTTTACCTTTTTCAGCACGGTGTCATTCACGATCGAGGCCGGTGAATATGCACCCATACCGCCGGTGTTCGGGCCTTCGTCTTTTTCAAAAATACGTTTATGGTCCTGCGACGACGCCAGCATTACCACATGTTCGCCGTCGATCAGCGCCAGGATGGATGCCTCTTCGCCGACGAGGAAATCTTCGATCACCACGCGCGAGCCGGCATCGCCGAAAGCATTGCCTTCCAGCGCATCGCGGATCGCCGCTTCGGCCTGTTCGACCGTTTCGGCCACCGTCACGCCCTTGCCCGCCGCCAGGCCGTCGGCCTTGACCACGATCGGCGCGCCGCGTTCCCGCACATAGGCGCACGCAACGTCCGGATCGGTGAAGGTTTCATAGGCGGAAGTCGGCACCCCGGCCGCCTTCATAATTTCCTTGGCAAACTGTTTGGAGCCTTCCAGCTCGGCCGCGGCTTTGCTTGGCCCGAATACGCGGAGGCCTTCCGCTTCCAGAATATCGGTCAACCCGGCGCAGAGCGGGGCTTCCGGGCCGATCACCACCAGGTCAGGCTGATTCTCGAGGCACCAGCCTTTAATGCCGTCCAGATCGGTGGCCCCGAAATCCAGATTCGTTCCCAGCTCGGCGGTGCCGGCATTGCCCGGCGTACAGAAAATCTCGGGTTTGGCGCTATCGTTTGCCAGTTTCCAGGCCAGTGCATGTTCGCGTCCGCCGTTGCCGACCACCAGAATCTTCATCTTATTTATCTCCTAACACCTGCTTTAAATCCTGAAAAGACAGCCCCGTGGAATGACGGGATCCTTCAGATCCCCGCAAAAAACCGTTCGTCATTCCCTGATTCTGTCGAATCTGCGAACGCCGGAACATACCCAACGCAGAAGGGGTTGCAAACCATTTTCGAAAAATCAGGGCTCCATCAGGTTGACTTCGCCCAGATCATCAAAATCATCGAGGTGGAAAATCGAGCGGAAGGCGTCGTCATCCTCCATATCCGCCGGCTCCACCACCACGGCCTCGCCGTTTTTCGTGGCAAACGCAAAGCCTTTCAGGCCCGTCGGCATAAATTCGTCCGAAAATTCGGACGAACCCATTTCATAATTGCGCTGATACACCGCCGGCAGGTTGCCTTTGGTCCCGTCGTTCAGATCCAGCACAATGATCCACGAATTGCACTCGTCCCCGTTCGACTCGAAATCGTCCCGGTCAATCGCCGGCCGCATATTCGGCCCGGCAAAAAAGGAATAATCGACGTCCAGATAGCCGCCGTCCCCCAGCGAAACCAGATATTCCGTGGACGTGGTGGTGTTCGTATCCCCGCTCTGCGGCCACCCCTTGGAAAACCGGCTGCCCGACTCCTTCGCCAGGATCGCCTCCACAATCGAGCGCGCATGATGCGACTGCTGCACCATCT
>JBFJYX010000293.1:0-4178 GCA_041622415.1 Pontiella sp. | reverse complement strand
GGCAGCAATTTTACCTATGCGGTTTTTTCAGAACCTGCCAACGGAACGCTTAGCGGCACGGCGCCGAATCTGGTCTACACCCCGAATCCTGATTTCTTCGGCGAGGACCATTTTACCTTTAAAACCGTCAACGATATGGCCCGGAGCCTTAAGGCCGCGGTTACTGTCACGGTCGATCCACTGGAGGATGTGCCGGTTGCCCATAGTCTCAGTATGGCAGCGGCCAAAGATGAGCCGGTGAATATCACGCTGAGCGGTCATGATCCCGATGGGGATGACTTGACGTATCGCGTGGTGTCTTTGCCGACCAACGGCGTACTGAGCGGCACGGCTCCTGACCTGGTCTATACGCCATCCGCTTACGGGATGGACGGGTTCACGTTCAAAGTTGATGACGGCAGTCTTACGAGCAGTGTGGCTGCGGTTTCCATTGAGGTTACGCCGGCGGTTTATCTGGATCGTTTTGATCACGATGGCCTGGGTGTAAATACACGTGGAATCGGTGGCGGCGCTGAACGAACGATCCTGGATGCCGGGGGGGATTGGCAGGACACCGGCGATGCGGTCTTCAGCAGTGGAAGCTCGTTCAGTGATGCCGCCCTGTTGTATTCATCGAACAGTTTCCAGTCGGCCGGCGGGTTTGAACTGACGGTTTATTATACATGCAGCAGCGACGGCACGGTGGGCAGAAACCTTTTCGGTTTTGGACTGCTGGAAAATGCGCCGAGCCTTGCGGTAAACAGCAGTCCGTTTGGAGAACTCGGCAATGTCTACAGTCTCGGGGTTAATATTATTAACGAACCCGGGATCAATGTGGGGCTTAATTTTTCGGATGGATCCAGTGTGACCGCACTGCATACCGGTGCGGTCGGAGCCGGGACCGAGCGGCCGGTGGTGCTTCGTGTCGAAGCCGACGGTCTGGGCGGCGCGGCCTGGAGTTATTCGGTTGCAGGCGTCAACCAGGCTGCCGGCCATATTGAAACCTTTGATTTTTCGCGTCAGTTTCATTTTGCAGCGTACGGCCAGGATAATGAGCAGACGAAAATCATCCACTCAGTGACGCTGGACCTGCTGGACCCGCCGGGGGGATATGCGCTGTGGATCGCCGGTTACGGTTTGAGTGGCGAGGATGCGCTGGGCTCGGCCGATGTTGAAAACGGCGGTGTCGGTGATGGGTATGGCAACTTTGCGGAATTTGCCCTGGGGATGAATCCAACCCTCGTGGATGCGGGGCAGGCGATACAGTTGGGCATAACAAACGAAGCCGGTACAAACTGGTTTGAGGTGGTTCATCAACGGCGTGCGGATTATGAGGCGGAAGGTTTGCAGTATCTGCTGATAGAATCAACGGACCTTGCGGGCTCCATGACCGCAACGAATGCGCAGGATCAGGTTTTCGTCGGTTCTTCAGTCGATGGCTACGAGCCGGTCACCAATCGATATGAGGCTGATGACCAAACGAAGTTTATCAAGTTGGAAATCCACCGGCCTTGAACAGGACCGGGGAACAGGAAGAAAGCCCGCCGATCAACGGGGCGGCATCCTGAAAAAACGGGATAGCCGGATCTTAATTTTCGGAGCACATTAGGGATATGAAAATACATTCGCCTCTTTCATTCAACGTATGGGCCGTCGTACTGGTTGCTTTCAGTGCCGCGGCGGATCGAATGCCGCAATTCAGCTGGGATACCGTGCCGCGGTATATGCATGTGCGGAAAGCCACGGCGTTCACCCCGGAGGAAATCCGGTATCTGTCGACGTTCCCGCTGATCACCTTTGAAAAGACGACCGGCAATAAAACCTACGGCAGTACCGAAGCCGGAACCGAAAAGGCCGCCCGGGAGGTGAAAAGCCTCAATCCCGATGCGCGGATTCTCTACTACCGCAATATCATCGTTCATTATTCCAGTTATCACGCAGATGAAAAACTGGCCAAAATTCCCGATGCCTTTCTGGCGGATTCGCGGGGCAACACCCGGCTGGTCCGGGGCAAAGTGCCGGCCTATGACCTTTCCAATTCGAAGGTCCAGCAGTGGTGGCTGGATAATGCCGGATGGGTCTGCTCTTCAAAATATATCGACGGCCTTTTTGTGGATGGAAACATCAAGGTGCTCGAAAAGGGCTATCTGCGCCGCGAGGTCGGTGCTGAGAAAAAAGATGCGGTGATCGGCGCGTATCATAAAATGATGAAGCAGCTTCCGCAGGTCCTGGGCGCCGATGAACTGATTGTCGCCAATGTGATTCGGGCGCGGTTCGACAACGCGGGGCTGGAATATGTCGATTATTTTGACGGCTCCTATATTGAAGGATTTGAACATGCGGTGGGGCGCGTATCGCGCCCGGATTATGTGGCCAAAGGCATTGATGCGATTCAGCAGGCCGCGCGATCCGGCAAACTGATCGCCTTCACCATCGGTACCGGAAAATACGCCGATACCGATATGGATGACCGGAGCGATGCCGCCGCGGATCACAAGCCCGCAGCGTTCCAGGACCGGCTGACCTATTCGCTGGCCCTCTTTCTGGTCTGTGCCGAGAAGTACAGCTACTTTATGCTGTCGGACGGATACGGGGTGGATGGAAACCAGAGTAAGCTGTGGATGAACCCGCCGCCGGAATATAACCGCCCGCTGGGCCCGCCGAAAGGGCCGGCCGTGCGCGACGGCTATGTGTACAAACGATCCTTTGAATCAGCTGACGTGACGCTCGATATTGAAAACGAAACGGCGACCATCCGCTGGCATGACCGGACCTAGTATTGGATAGCGCGACGCACCGGCCGTCTTAAAATGTCGTATTTTGGGGCATTGTTTTCCCGGGGGTGGGCGTTATGCTCATTCGTGATGAAAATCTTTCCAATCATTGGAATCCTGCTGGCTGCCTGTTCAACCCCTGCGGCGATGCTTCGGATTGAGGGCGATCAGGCCTGGCTCAAAGCCGAGGGCGCGCCGCTGTCGAAAATTCTGCACCTGTTCGAAGAACGGGGCGTGGAAGTGCTGATCGATCCCGCGCTGGAGCTGGGCCGTGTTGACGGTGAATGGGAAAATACCCCGGTGGAGCGGCTGATCGATCAGCTGGTCAGCCCGAACAGCTATTCGATTCAATGGAAACAGGTCAACAGCCCGGTGGGGGCCCTCTATCAGATTTCGACGATCCGCGTGTTCGGCGACCAGGCCGCCGCCGCACGGCGCATGACGCCGCCGGCGCGTGTGCTGGATGTGGTCGAAGGGGCCGATGGTTCAAAATATGTCCGGGGTGAGATTCTCGTGGGCTTCAAGGCGGGGTCGACGCTGGAGGATCTCCATGCCCTGCTCCGGAAGCTGAACGGCACCGTGATTGAAGTCATCGACCCGCCCGGCATCTATCGTATCCGGCTCAATGATGATCTTTCCGTCGAGGAGGCCATGAAGATTGCGGCGGCGCATGAAGGCGTCGGTGCGGCCGATCCGAACCGCGCATTTTCAAACAAAAATCTGCCGGTGGTTCCGATCTCAGGAACCCATGCCGGAATCAATCTCGGTTTGGCCCCCGGCGAAACCGCGATTGCGGTGTTCGACTCCGGCCTCGATCCGGCGTATGCCGATATGGATTTTATCCGGGGCACCTATGATGCGCTGAATCCGGGCAGTGAAATCGATGATCCCACGGGGCACGGCACGCTGGTGTCGCTGATCGCTTCCGGTGCCCTCACGCCGTTGGGCGAAGAGACCGGCAGTACCGGCGCGCCCGTGCTGGCCGTTAAAGTGTTTGATGAAAACGGCATGACCTCTTCGGATATCCTGATGGATTCCATTCAATATGCGGTCAACTCCGGCGTGGAAGTCATCAATCTCAGTTTCGGAACCTATGAAGATATCGGGTTTCTGGAAAATGCCGTTCAGTATGCGGCTTCGCAGGGGGTGACGATTTTTGTGGCAAGCGGCAACGACGGCCTCGCTACCGCGGTCAATCCGGCGGCCAGCCCGGCCACGGTGTCGGTGGGCGCCACCGACGGTCAGGGCCACGTGGCATCCTATTCCAACACCGAAGCCGACATCTTCACCTCCGGCACTGTTGAATTTGACGGCAAGACCTACTACGGCACCTCCTTCGCATCGCCGCGCACGGCCTATGAATACGCCACCGGTTCGGATTAAAAGCCTGCTTTACCGGGTAGGGCGGTTTCGATGAAACCGCCG
>JBFJYX010000292.1:0-4192 GCA_041622415.1 Pontiella sp. | reverse complement strand
TCGCGAGCGGCAGCTGCGCGGAATACCATACGTCCGATACGGCCGAAACCGTTAATACCAACTTTAGTAGCCATGATTAGCACCTTTCCTTAATTTAGGTTAGAAACACCATTTTCTTTCAAAAATGAGCGCACACCCTACCCAACCGCCAAAAACCCGTCAACCACTCTGCAAGGGTTTTTATGATGAGTTATTTGCGCGTATTTAGATTAATTCTCAATATGCAATTGACTTCGTTTTAGGAGCGTCTAAGTTAGCCCCCGTTTTCCGACCATTGGAAAATGCATGCCCTGTCAGGATGACCCTGAAGGTTGTTTAAACATATTTTTGCCGGTGCGCGGGTTCTGTGGCTGAACAGCACGCTGGATACGGAACCGTTTGGTTTAGACAACTTCATTTCAGAAATCCGGGGGTGCCACCCCCTCCTTGCTGCCTTGGTTGGTTCATGTCTGATGTGCAAGTCGTCCTCCCCAATATGCTCCGGTCTGCGCATCGGCTGATTCAGAACCATAAGGAGATAAGATGAACTGCAAGAACCTGTTGATGACCGGCCTCACCGTCGCAGCCGCCGCTGCCGGGGCCCAGAACGAAGACCGCCTGGCCGCCCTCGAAAAAGAGATCGCCGATAACCGGGCCGAGATCGCCGCACTCAAAGGCGGACAAAACGACCTCGCGGCCGTCACCGAAGAAAAGGACAGCAAGTTCCGTTTCGGCGGCTACGGGGAAATCCACGCCAACTGGGTCGAAGGCGGAAACGACCTGCTCGATATCCACCGCCTCGTCATGTACATCGGCTATGATTTTAATGAATGGATCAAGCTCACTTCAGAGATTGAACTGGAACACGCCTCCACCGACGAAGAATACCTGCTGATCGAGCAGCTCTTTGCGGACTTCCTCTTCAGCGACGCCGCGAATGTCCGCGCCGGCCGCATGCTGGCCCCGCTCGGCATTGTGAACCAGAAACACGAGCCCACCCTCTTCAACGGCGTCGAACGCCCGAACGTCGACAAATACATCATCCCCTCCACCTGGATGGTCGACGGTGTCGGCCTCTTCGGCTATCCGCTCAGCTGGCTCAGCTACGAAGTCTATGCCGTCGCCGGCCTGAACGAATCGGGATTCAGCGATTCCGACGGCATCCGCGGCGGACGCCTCAAAGGACGCCCGGGCCTGAATGACGGGGCGCTGACCGGCCGGCTCGACGTCTTTCCCGTCGCAACCGATACCCAGGATCTGCGCATCGGCCTCTCCGGCTACTACGGCGGAACCGACAACCAGAACAAGGGCGGCAGCCCGAGCGGAACCAACACCACCGACAACGTCTTCTCCATGATCTCCGCCGACTTTGAATACGACATCGCCCGCGTTCAGCTCCGCGGCGTGGCCGCCTTCGGCGCAAACTCGGATGCGGACGGACTCGATGCCGCATACGGCAACGGGGCCGGAGAGGAAATCTTCGGCTGGTATCTCGAAGCCGGGGTCGACGTGCTGCCCGATGCCTGGAAAACCGGCAAGCTGAAAGACTCCGCCCTGATTCCTTTCGTCCGCTACGAAGCGTACGACACCGAGCACAAAGCCGCCGATGGCGGGTCGGGCGACGACGCCAACGACCGGACCGAAATCACCCTCGGCGCCAGCTGGTTGCTGACGCAGAACTTTGTCGTTAAAGGCGACGTGCAGTTTGTCGACACCGAAGCCGCCGGATCCGACGTCGTCACCAAATACAACATGGGCATCGGCTGGATCTTTAACTGATCCCGGTTCGCCCTCATCCATCACCGCCTCCGCATTGGTGCGGGGGCGGTTTTAGTTTACCCGCCCGTCAGAAAACCGCTATCTTCGCCGTCGGATTACTCATGAACATATTTAAAAAACTCACCCTTCTTTTGGCCCTCTGCGCCGCCGCATCCGCCGCCGCGGACGACGTGCAGGAAACCGTCACCCGGGCAATGGAAGGCCTGCGCACTGCCGCCTCCCCCGTCCCCTATTCGCGCACCATCAAACAGCTCTACATCGGCTTCGACAACGAAGGCCGTCCGAAAACCGGCGTCGCCTTCCGCGAAATCGAATCCTTCAAAACCATTACCGGCGTCGTCATCGTCGATAAAACCGAAAACGGCTATGTCCTGCGCGAGGCGGTTTTTCCAGACATTGGAAAAATAAAAAACGCCAAAGACCGCAAGCAGGTCAACGCCGTCCTTCAACAGTTCAAACAGATCCCGTTCGATCCGCATGCCGAAAAATCGGCGGTTGATACCTTGTCCGGAGCGACCCGCTATGGGATAAAAACCTCCGGCTACCTGAACTATATGGCGCGTCATGTGGCCCTGCAGATGGAGTCGCCGCCCAAGTGGACAGAGCAATAACCCTTTATGCTTCGGACAATTAAGATCGATTGGAATCATCTGGCCGATTTCCAGACCCTGGAAACCCCCTTCCCCCGTCCCGAACGCATCCATCCCGGCCTCGACGAAATCAACCCCGAAACCTTTCCCGCCTATCTCGACGAAATCGGACTCGTGGGCATGGGCGGCAGCGGCTTCCCCGCCTCCACAAAGATCAAAGCCAACCGCGGCTCCCACACCCTCGTCATCAACGGCATTGAATGCGAACCCGGCATTACCATCGACAAAGCCGTCCTGCTCAATGATTTTCTCTGGGTCGCCGCCGGCGCCAACGCCTGTGCCCAGGCCATCGGCGCCACCCGGATTATCCTCGCCGTGGAGAATAACCCCGAACTCATCCAGCAGCTGGAAAAGCGCTACGGCGAATTCCAGATCACCGGCTTTTCCGGACGTTATCCCTCCGGCGCAGAAAAGCTGATCCTCAAAAAGCTGACCGGAAAATTTCCTCCCCCCGGAACCCGCCCGTTTGAATTCGGGTTCCTGATCCAGAATGCCGTCTCCCTGCGGGCCGTCGGCCGCGCGATCATCGACGGCATTCCCGTGGTTGAACGCCCGCTCACCCTGGCCATGCCCTCGGTCGGTTTTTATAAAAACCTCATCGCACCCGTCGGTATCACCATCCAGGAACTGTTCGAAATCTACAACCTGCCCTACGACGCCGCGATGCACCTCATCTCCGACTCCGGCCTGATGATGGGCCGGGAAGTGTCGCGTTTTTCAACCATCGAAAAAACCACGCTTTCGATTCTCGTGCTGCAGCGCGATGAAGCCTTTCGCGAAGAGCGCCCCTGCACCCGCTGCGGAGCCTGCAATATCGCCTGCCCGCTCGGCCTTCATCCCTTTACGCTCACCGAAAAAGTACGCAAAGGAAAAACCGCCTCAGCCACCTTCAAGGCCCAGATGACTGAATGTTTTCTATGCGGCGTCTGCGCCGCCGTCTGCCCGTCCGGCATCCCGCTCGTCGAATCATTAAAAAAGGGAAAGCAATGTCTGTAGCCTCTCCCTTTATCAAAATCGGCTCAAGCTCATCGGCCATGGCCGCCTGGGCCTGGCTCGCCCTGCTGATCCCCTGCTCCATCTACAGCATCCTCTATCATCCGGACTTCCTTCCCCACCTGCTCGGCTTCGCCCTGCTCGGCTCCATGGCGGAAAGCGTCTACACCCTCATCATCAGACGCAAACGGCGCCTCGTCTGCACGGGCTCCGCCTTCAGCGCTGCACTGCTCGCCGCCAGCGTGCCGCCGACCGTTCCATTTCTGCCCATGCTTTTCGCAATTCTGCTGATGGTGTGGATCATTAAACTTCCAATGGTTGGAAGTCCGCTGCGCTTTAATGCGGCCATGACCGGGCGTCTATTCCTTATGCTGGTCTATCCGGCAACGGTGGTGAACTGGGGAATCCCCGCGGTGGATGTCATTTCAACGGCCACGCCGCAGGAGCTCTACCGCTCCGAAGGCTATCCACTCGAATACAGCCGGTGGCTCTTCAGCCGAATAGAAGGCTCCTGGGAAGGATTGTTCACCCTCGTGCCCGGAAGCCCCGGCGAAACCTTCCCGCTGCTCCTGATCCCGATCGGGGCCCTGCTCATCTGGAAAGGCATCATCGGCTGGCGCACCCCGATCGCGTTCCTGGTTTCGTTCGGGATCATGACGGCCGTGTTCGGAAACGATCCGCTCTACAACCTGCTCTCTGCCGCCGCCCTGTTCAGCGCCGTCTTTATTGTGGCCGACCCGGTCTCCACCCCCATGAGCAAAAGCGCACAGGTGACCTGCGGCCTGATCATC
>JBFJYX010000291.1:0-4194 GCA_041622415.1 Pontiella sp. | reverse complement strand
TGTTGATATCCGTATTATCGAAAACATTGGTCACCAGGTGCGCATTTTTACCAAAAGCATAAACCGGAACTTCATTGCTGGTATGCGACAGGGTGGTCCAGGTTGCTGAAGGGATTCGGCCGATGCCTTCGTCGGTGACGGTCAGTCCTCCGGTTTCGTGGTCGGCCGTGACTATCAGCAGTGTGTCGTCCCGTCCCTGCATCCATTCGAGGATCTGTTCAACGGACTTGGAAAACTCGACTACAGCCATTGTGCAGTTGGTGATGTCATTGATATGCGCGGCAGAATCGGTCCGCTCTTCCTCGACCAGAAGAAAAAAGCCGTCCGGGTCGCGGGCCAGCAGGTCCAGAGCCACGGAAACCATTTCGTGCAGGTCCGGCAAATCTCCGAGCCCCTCGGTGTGAAACGGGAGGGCATTGGTGCCGAACTGACCGGAAACATACGTTTCGGTCGCGGTATTCAGTGCGTTGAGGCCCGCCCGGTTCGTGACCACGGTATAGCCGGCGTCTGTCGCATCGGCGGCCGTCAGTCCGTTCGCACCGCCGAGCAGCAGGTTGGGGCGGACAAAGCCCAAATAGTTTTCGATGATATGATTCACGCTGCCCCGGTGCCCGGTGTGGGCGGCGAATGCCGCCGGTGTTCCATCGGTGATGTTGGCGGTGGTGATGAGTCCGGTGGATTTTCCGCGCGCCTGGTAGTATTCCAGCACGGTTTCCAGCGGCCCTCCGTCCCCGGGAAGCGCCAGCGAGACGACATAGTTGTTCACCTTCACGCCGGTGGCCATGGCTGTGGCTGAAGCGGCCGAATCGGTTGTATCGCTGTTGGCCGAATACGTGGTCATCGAGGATTGGTAAGGAAAGGTTTCAAAAATCAGGTTGGTGCCCAGGTAACAGCCGCCGGCTTTGATGTGCTCATAGCCCATCCCGTCGGCAATGCAGAGAATGATATTGCGCAGGTCTCCTTCGCTCGCGCGGATCCCGGTCGCGAAGAACGAGGCCAGCATGATTGCGGCAGTAACGAGAATCTGGTTTTTGATTTTCATCATCCCATCTCCGGGATTCATAGTAATGGTTGGCCTGTATAAATGTACAACGGTCACTGTGTTAAATTTTGATAAGAAACAGCCTTCCTTATTTTTAATGTGATGAGCTATTCGGCTTGTGCCGCGTGCGAATGATCGGAATCATGCGCTGCCGATAACGGAATGAATGGATGAAAATTGCAGTTTGTATAAAACAGGTGCCTGAAGCCGGGAGTGTCAAAATCGATCCCGAAACCCGCCGGATCGATCGGGCCAATACCTATGCGGTGATGAATCCGTACTGTGAAAGTGCGCTCGAAACCGCGCTGCGCCTGAAAGATCAGCACGGTGCCGAGGTCATTGTCATCACTATGGGACCGCCGAGGCGGAAGCGATCCTGCGCAAGGCGCTCTCCTGCGGGGCCGACCGCGCGGTACTGGTTTCCGATCCGGCGTTCGGCGGATCCGATACCCTGGCCACATCATATATCCTGTCGCTGGCCCTGAAAAAATTGATGCCGTTTGATCTGCTGCTGTTCGGCCGCCAGGCGATTGATGGCGATACCGGCCAGGTCGGGCCGGAAACCGCGCAGCTTCTGGAACTGCCGATCCTGACCCTCGTCCGGAATATCGAACCGCAGGAGGCGGGGTTCCGTATTGATCGTCTTTCCGATGCCGGGGCTGAGCGGTGGAATATTCAATCGCCCTGTGCACTGTCGGTTATTAAAGAGGACAACGAACTGCGTGAGCCCCGGTTCGAATTGCGGATGCCGGCCAAACGCGCCGAAATTCCAAGGTTTGGAAAAGCCGAGCTCAACCCGGATCCCGGAAAGATCGGCCTGAATGGATCGCCGACCCAGGTGGTCGCCTTCCATGCCCCCGAATTTTCGAACGAACGGGAATTGCTCAAGGGGTCGGTTCCGGAAATGGTGTCAGCCCTGATTGACCGCCTCAAAAAACGGGGCGCGCTGACATGAAGGAACTCTGGGTGTTCAATGAACCGGGACATCCGGTGGTCAGCGAACTACTGGCCAAAGGGCGTGCGCTGGCCGATCAGGCCGGGCTGAAACTTTGCCTGGTTTCCGTCGATGGATCCGAATTCCCGAGTGATCACGGTGTCGAAGCGCTCCGCCAACTGGTCAACGAGCGCGAACCCGAAATATTCCTGTTTGGAGCAACGGCCGACGGTAAAACGCTGGCGCCGGCGCTGGCCGCCCGACTCGGCACCGGTCTGACTGCTGACTGCACGGCGCTGGAGATTGAGCCTGCGACCGGCATTCTGGATATGATCCGCCCCGCATACGGCGGTCAGGTTCTGGCAACCGTGCGGTGTGAAAAGCATCGCCCCCAAATGGCGACGGTGCGGCCCGGTGTATTCCAATCGGCTCCCGCTGATTTTGAAACCATCACCGTCCACCCCCTTGATTCCCGTATTCCTCAACGGATGGAAAAATTGCAGGCCCTCGAAAAACCGGCTGATTCCGATTTGCACGGGGCTTCATGGATTATCACCGGCGGGCGCGGTATGGGTGCGCCGGAAAATTTCCAATGCCTGGAAGAGCTGGCGGCGGTGCTCGGCGGGGCCGTCGGGGCGTCTAAAGCCGTGGTGGATATCGGCTGGAAGCAGGTCGAGCATCAGATCGGGTTGAGCGGAAAAAATGTGGCACCGGTCGTCTACATTGCCTGCGGCGTCTCCGGGGCCATTCAGCATTGGGAGGGCATCAAAAACGCCGATATTATTGTGGCGATCAATTCCGACCCCGCGGCCCCGATTTTCGATTATGCCGACTATGGTTTAGTCGGGGACCTGTTCGAAGTGGTTCCCGAGCTCATCCGCCAGCTGAAACAGCGCTGAGGGCTCCACGATCATGAATTTTCAGATGGGGGTGCGGTGTTAATTTCACACTTCACGAGGTGTGAAATTACAAATTACCCAATAAATAAAGCATGAAAATGCATTTCACACTTCGTGAAGTGTGAAATTATGAGTAGGCCGGACCCCGGCCGGTGCGTGGGTGTTTGGGTGCCGCACCAATTGGGTGCAAACGCATTTGATTATGAATGAACGTTCCTGTACTTTTTCCGTCCATTAACCCAACGCATTTAATGAAGGAAGCATTACTATGGAAAACGTTGTCATCATTGGAGCAGGAGCCGCCGGCTATACCGCAGCCATTTACTGTGCCCGCGCAAATCTTGAGCCGCTCGTAATTGAAGGTATGCAGCCGGGCGGTCAGCTGACCACCACGACCGACGTGGAAAACTATCCCGGATTCCCGGACGGGATCGACGGCACCGAGATGATGGAGAAATTCCGCGCGCAGGCGGAGCGGTTCGGTGCGAAGTTCCTGCAGTATGATGCGGTGGCCAAAGCTGACTTTTCTGAGAAGCCCTACAAACTTGAAATGATGGCGGGTGATCCGATCGAAGCCAAGACGGTGATTATTGCCACGGGCGCGACGGCTAAATATCTCGGGCTCGAATCGGAGCAGAAATTTATGGGTAAAGGGGTGTCGGCCTGCGCCACCTGTGACGGTGCTTTTTATAAAGATGTGCCGGTTGTGGTGGTCGGCGGCGGCGATACCGCCTGTGAAGAGGCCATTTTCCTGACCCGCTTTGCCTCGAAGGTGACACTGGTGCACCGGCGCGATGAGCTGCGCGCGTCTAAAATCATGGCGGATCGCGCGGTCAATCATCCGAAAATTGAAATGGCCTGGAATTCGGTCATTGATGAAATCGTCGGTGACGATTCCGGAGTGACGGGTGTGAAAATCAGAAACGTCAAAACCGATGAAGTAGCGGAAGTGCCGGCGTCCGGCTATTTTTCCGCTATCGGTCATAAGCCGAACACGGAACCGTTTGATCAGCTCGACAAGGACGAGGTTGGTTATCTGATTGCGGATGGCGTGAAAACCAAATTTGAAGGTGTCTATGCGGCCGGCGATGTTTCCGACGCCGTCTACCGTCAGGCTGTTACTGCGGCTGGAACCGGTTGTGCCGCGGCGCTGGAAGCCGAGCGCTATCTGGAAGCGCTGGGCGAATAAGTCCGGTTTCCAATGTTTGGAAAAAGCCCTCCGAAGATTCGGTGGGCTTTTTGTTTATAATGTAGACGAAGCTTCCAGCTTCGTTGTGCTCCTCAAGCTTAACGAAGCTGGAAGCTTCGTCTACATCCTT
>JBFJYX010000290.1:0-4204 GCA_041622415.1 Pontiella sp. | reverse complement strand
TTACAAAACCATCGATAAATGCCTGCAAAACCGCTTTCGTCGCTGGACGCTGGAAGATTTGATCGATGCGGTGTCGGATGCCTTGTACGAATACGAAGGGATGGAAAAAGGCGTGAGCAAACGCACTGTGCAGGGCGATATCCAGGTCATGCGCTCGGATAAACTGGGGTACAACGCGCCGATCGTCGTCCTGGAAAGGAAGTATTATACTTACGAAGACCCGGTGTACAGCATTACGAACATTCCCCTGACGAACCAGGATTTGGAGAAACTTTCGGATGCGGTGGAGTTTTTGAAGCAGTTTAAGGGCTTCTCGCATTTCCGGGAAATCGGGAGCATGGTGCAAAAGCTCGAAGACCACGTCCATGCACGCCGGACGCAACAAAAACCGGTGATCGATTTTGAAAAAAATGAAAACCTCAAAGGGCTGGAACATCTCGACATGCTATACCAGGCCGTCATTCAGCAACGAAAAGTCGTGCTGTATTACCAATCGTTTAAGGCCCGAAAACCAACGCAATTTTGTGATCCTTCGCACTCTCAAGGGCGATAGGTGCAAAGTCGCGGGCCGAATAGGAGGTGTCTCGGTAAAAACCGGTGCGGGCGGAGGTGCCGGCCACGACGGTGCAGTCGGCCACGGCTTCGCGCAGGGTATCAAATTTACGGATGGCTTCGAACTGCTCGCGGGCATTGCAGGCCAGCTTGCGCGCTTCGTTCCAGTCGGTCTCCGGCCGTTCGTCCACGACAGCGAGGTCGGTGATGCCGTTATTGTTGATGGCCCGGCACACCGCGCCGATATTTCCGCCGTGCATCGGGTTTACGAGCACGACTCTGATATTGTCTAATGGATTCATTTTTTCTCTAACCACTAATTTTCACTAATCATCACTAATTCCAGGGGCTGGAAAAGTGATTAGTGAAAATCAGTGTCGATTAGTGGTTTAATTTTCGAAGCTCCGTAGCAGTTCGATCTCTTTATCCCAGATTTCTTCATCAATGGTTTCGAGGACCATCGGGATGCCGTCAAAGCGGGGGTCGGCCATAATATATTTAAAAACGTCAAGTCCCAGAAAGCCCTGCTCAAGACTGTGGTGGCGGTCGACGCGGCTGCCCAGCTCTTTTTTGGATCCGTTAAGGTGCATGCCTTTGAGATAGTCAAATCCGACGATCTGATCAAATGCGCGGAACACGGCATCGCAGCTGTCCGTGGTGGAGAGGTCGTAGCCGGCCACAAAGCTGTGGCAGGTGTCGATGCAGACGCCGACGCGCGATTGATCCTCGACCTGGTCGATAATCTCGGCGAGGTGCTCAAACCGGAATCCGAGGTTGGTGCCCTGGCCGGCCGTATTTTCAAGGACGGCAGTCACTCCTGCGGTTTGGTCGAGTGCCAGGTTGATGGATTCCGCAATCGTGGTGAGGCATTCCGATTCGGATACCTGTTTGAGTTGGCTGCCGGGATGAAAGTTGAGGCGGTCGAGGCCGAGCAGCTCGCAGCGGCGCATTTCGTCGATGAAGGCCGTGCGCGATTTCGCGAGTTTTTCCGCCTCGGGGTGGCCGAGGTTGATGAGGTAGGAGTCGTGCGGCAGGATCTGGTGCGGCTCGAATCCGTGCGCGGCGCAGTGGGCTTTGAAGGCCTCGATGCTTTCGTCGGTGAGGGGCTTTGCGACCCATTGGCGCTGGTTCTTGGTGAACAGGGCAAAGGCATTGGCCCCGATTTCGACCGCGTTGAGCACCGCGTTTTCCACGCCGCCACTGGCACTGACATGGGCTCCGACATATTTCATGGATTTCTGCTTTCCGTTAAAAAACGCTAAATAAAGCATATTTCGGCCCTCCCGAAAAGCCCGATCGGCCAGGAGTGTAATAGTTGCAAAAATATCGATTAGGATCAGGAAGCGTTCATTTCCAGGGATTGGAAAAGGCGGAATTTTCGTAAAATACGAACGATATGGCTGATCCGGTGGGGATGTCCCGGTTCGAAAATACGGAATTGCAGTCTAAACCCAGAAAACAGGATAGTTGTTAACACGTTTTCTGACGTTTTTATATTGTGTACTGGTTCACTCCTATTTACATTTTGGCCGTCTTTTAACCAAGGAATCAAAAAAATGGATACAAGTAATTCGAATACTGAGAATGTCGATTACGATAAACAGGACTGGCTCGATGCTCTCGATGAGATGCTCGAAAATGAAGGCCCTGAGCGTGTAAAAGATATTCTGCATGACCTGCAGGTCGAAGCGCACCGTCAGGGCGTACGCCTCCCGTTTTCCGCCAACACTCCTTATATAAACACCATTCCGCTCGATGAGCAGCCGGCTTATCCGGGTGACCGCGAAATGGAGCGCCGCATTAAATCGCTGATTCGCTGGAACGCGATGGCGATGGTGGTGCGGGCCAACCGCGAAGAAGACGGCATCGGCGGACATATTTCGAGTTACCAGTCCATCGCCACCATGTATGAGGTGGGCTTCAATCACTTTTTCCGCGGCCGCACCGATACGTTTCCCGGAGACATGGTCTATTTCCAGGGCCATTCCTCGCCGGGCGTCTATGCGCGCGCCTATCTTGAAGGCCGGCTGAATGACGACCACCTGAAAAACTTCCGCCACGAGCTGCACGACGAACCGGGCCTCTCTTCCTATCCGCATCCCTGGCTGATGCCGGACTTCTGGCAGTTCCCGACCGTATCCATGGGCCTGGGGCCGATCACCGCCATTTATCACGCGCGTTATATTAAATACCTCGAAGACCGCGGCCTGCGTGAGCCGACCGACCAGCGGGTCTGGGCTTTCCTGGGCGACGGCGAAACCGACGAGCCGGAATCGCTCGGCGCCCTGAAACTGGCCGCCCGCGAAAAACTCGATAACCTGACCTTCGTCGTTAACTGCAACCTGCAGCGTCTCGACGGCCCGGTTTCGGGCAATAGCAAAATCATCCAGGAACTGGAAGCCGCCTTCCGCGGTGCCGGCTGGAACGTCATTAAAGTGATCTGGGGCGACAGCTGGGATCCGCTGCTGGAAAAAGACGAAAAAGGCATGCTCGTGAAACGCATGGGCGAGGTCGTTGACGGTCAGTACCAGAAATACACCGTCGAAGACGCCGACTATGTCCGCGAACACTTCTTTAATAAATATCCGGAGACCGCCGAGCTGGCAGAGCATCTGTCCGATTCCGAAATCAAGCGCATGCGCCGCGGCGGCCACGATCCGGCCAAAATTTACGCCGCCTATAAAAAGGCGACCGAAACCAAAGGCCGTCCGACCGTGATCCTCGCGAAAACGGTTAAGGGATACGGTCTCGGCACGGCGGGTGAGGGCCAGAACATCACCCACTCCCAGAAAAAGATGGGTGAAGAATCGCTGCGCGAATTCCGCACCCGTTTCGGGCTTCCGATTTCCGACGAAGAGATCGATGATGTGCCGTTCTACCGTCCGGCTGAGGACAGTGCGGAAATGCTCTACCTCCGCCAGCGCCGTGCGGCCCTGGGCGGACATGTTCCGACGCGCCTGACGGACTACACGCCGGTGGACATGCCGGCGGATAAGATCTTCCAGGAATTCGACGGCGGTTCGGAGCGCGCAGTTTCCACCACGATGGTTTTCGTTCGTGTACTCTCGAAGCTGCTGTCCGATCAAAATATCGGGAAGCTCGTGGTTCCGATTATTCCGGACGAAGCCCGGACCTTCGGTATGGATGCTCTGTTCGGCCAGGTCGGCATCTATGCCCACTCCGGCCAGCTGTACGAGCCGGTGGACGCGGATAACCTGCTGTACTATAAGGAGGCCAAAGACGGTCAGATCCTCGAAGAGGGGATTACCGAGGCCGGCGCGTTCTCCTCGTTTGTGGCAGCGGGTACGGCGTATGCCAACCACGGCATCAACACGATTCCGTTCTATACCTACTATTCGATGTTCGGTTTCCAGCGCATCGGCGACTCCACCTGGCTCGCCGGCGATTCCCGCTGCAAAGGCTTCCTGATGGGCGCGACGGCCGGACGGACCACGCTGGCGGGTGAAGGCCTGCAGCATCAGGACGGCCATGGCCTGGTTCTGGCGCTGACCTTCCCGAACCTGGTGGCGTATGACCCGGCCTTTGCTTATGAGCTGGCGCTGATCATCAAGGACGGTATCCGCCGCATGTATGTGGATAACGAACAGATCTTCTATTACATCACCCTGATGAACGATAACTATGAACAGCC
>JBFJYX010000289.1:0-4210 GCA_041622415.1 Pontiella sp. | reverse complement strand
ACCTGGACAGATCAGCAGGTCAGGCGGCGTGCTTGGCCTCTAATTTCCTTGCTTCCATAGGCGGCACAAAATGTACCAGCTTCGGAAGCGGCGCCTTGCGGTCGCCCAGGCGTCTCAGCCTGATAAGTTTACTGAACACCGCCCAGCCGGTCGCCTCAAGCGCCATGCAGAGCGGTGAGAGGATCAGAAACGCCCGCGACAGCAGTTCGCCGTATGTGGTTGTTCCCGACGGATTCTCCGCCAGCATCGAATAGCTGACCGTGGCGGCTCCGACCGAGTAGATCGGAGCCCAGAGTAAAGCACCTCTCGCGAGAGCATCACTCAGATTCCTTTCTGTTTCCCGTTCCTTCAGTATGTTTGTATTCATTTTTCTTTTCCTTATTTAACAGGGGTTTATGGATGTGCGGATACAGTTGTCCCGTGCGTGGGACTTTATTGGGGTGCAGGGCCGATGTTGTATCACCGGCGGGCAGCGAGGACGCTGCTCTTCCGGATGATCCACCGGCGGGCGGATCAGCGTTGTCGGCCCGGAGCCTGGCTATTGCCGTTCAAGTGAGACGCTGAGGAGATGACGGGGCAAACCATCAGCCCCTTTTTGTTCCACATGGGCAGCCATGCATCCGTCTCATGGGTTGCGGCTCCCGCCGCCTGATTTTCGGGGGTGCGAATAACGTACATGATGCCCTTCACGGGGCTTGCTGTTTTCATGACTCTTCTCGCTTTTCTTCATCTCAATTCAAATATGACCACTTTGGTCAAATATTGGGTTCCTTAATGCATACGGCGTGCCAATTGGGGTGGTGGAATCATAAGTGGCACAATATGAGGGAATAGAAATAGATGTCGGATAAAAGTGTCAGGTCTTTATCTGTACAAAAATGAAATATAAGCTGATATGGCATCCAATAATGTTGTTCATGATGAGTAAAAATTAGGGTGATATCCGTGACGGAGGTTTTCTGCGCGTGCGGGCAGTCGGAGTCGATTATTTCGGAGCGTTGTCTGTATGAACTGGAGGAGTGCGTTCAGGGTGAGGGCATCGGTTTAAATTTATGAAAGGTGTTGAATGGTGCGAGGCGGGGCATAAACTTGGGTTTAGTCAAAACAACAAAGGGAGTTGTCATGAAAAAACTAGGAGCATGGTTGGTTGTCGGTTGGGTTGCCTGTGTTCAGGTTTCGGTTGCGGAGCGGTATTCGTTTGTCGGTCACCGGGCGCAGGGCATGGGCGGTGCGAATGCGGCGTCGGTGAATGATTCGTCGGCGCAGTGGCAGAATCCGGCGGCGTTCGGTTTTTTCAATCGCGAGGCGGACGAGGTGCCGGGGCTGCAGACGAACGTGGTCTCTAATCTTGTGGTAGAGGTTGAGCAGACTTCGGTCACGAATGAGGTTTCGACGAATGTGGTTGAAACGGTGATGGTGACCAATGAGGTTCCGACGGAAGTGGTCGAGACCGGAACGAACGGCGTGCCGGTGACCAATACGGTGATGGAGGCTCAGGTGGCGGAGCTGTCGGTGACCAATTCCATGATGACCCCCGAGGTGGTGATGGTTCCGGTGACCAATCAGTATTACACCTATACCAACGAGGTTGTGGATATCATGGTCGTTCCGGACCGCGCGCGGGTCGATAATATGAAGCTTGAGGAGAATGACTGGGGCTGGAATATGCTGGGCTTCGGCGTGGGGTATACCATGACGGAGGACATGCCGGAATATGTCACGGCGCTGGGGGAGATTGATTTTGATTCGTTTGATGGCGGCGGCCTGGACGGCCTTCCCTCAGAACTGCCGGGGCAGGTGGATACGCTGCTTCAGCTGAGCAGTGTGCTGTATGGGCTGGGGTCGGATCCGGATAATTCATTTTATGTGGATGCGACGGCCGGCATGAATTTCCGGTTCGGTAATTTCGGCGTGGGGGTACGGGGCTTTGCGGAAGCGGCCGGCTTTATTGATTACCTCGATACGCAGCGGTTCGGGGTTGAGCAGTCGCTCGCGGAGTTTAACACCGCCCTTGATGACGCCGCGCTGGAGGACGCCTTTTCCGCGGTGGGGTATACCTATGAGTCCATCAATCCGGGCGACCTGTCGGCAAGCGGTATTGGCGCGGATCAGGAAGCCTATGTGGACTATAAGCTGACTCAGCTGAAACAGGATGGCTATTTAAGCGATGCCCTGGTGGATGATGCCGTGGAGATGGTCAACCTGCTCAAGTTCGGCGAGGATCCCGATGACGTGAACAGTGACAGCTTTGAAAATAACCAGAGCACGGTAACGGCGCGGGGATTCGGATTGCTGGAGGTGCCGTTCAGCTACGGGCATGCCTTTAATGATCAGCTCTCCATCGGCATTACGGCCAAAGCGATGTACGGCACGGTGACGGGGACCAAGATCCGTTTTGCCAACGGGGATGCCTTCGAAGATTCGCTCGATAACATGGAGGAGAACACGGAGGCCTCGTTCAACTTCGGTCTGGACCTCGGGGTGCTGTACCGCATGAAGATGCTGCAGTTCGGGGCGGTGGCCCATAATATCAATGCACCGAAGTTTGACGGATTCAGCGACCAGATTCAGCTGACCGATGAAAACGGTGATCCTGTAGGGGCCCCGATTGATATTACCGTTCCGGACTATACGATTGATCCGCAGGTGACGCTGGGGGCGGCCTTCATTCCTTCCAAGCGCTTTATGGTGGAGATGAGCTATGACTTGCTCGAAACCGGGACGCTGATGAAAAATTACGACATCCAGCGACTGTCATTCGGAGCGGAATTGGACGTCTGGCTGCTGGCCCTGCGTCTGGGCGCCTACAACAATCTCGCGGCGGACTGGCAGGACTGGATTGCCACCGGGGGGCTGGGCATCAATCTCTGGGCGATGCGCTTTGATATCGGCGGCGCTTATTCCATCGGGGCCAACGCGGAATATGAAGGCACCGAGATTCCGGAAGAAGCCCGCCTGTATGCGGCGCTCTCGATGGAGTTTTAATGCGGTGTGCGGCGCGGGTTGAACGGCCTGCGCCGCGCCGATTTAAACGAGTCCCTGTTCGTGGAAAACCTGGTAGATCTTGCGGCCGAGCCATGCATCGGTGGCGGCATAGGTCTGCTGGGATTCGGTCAGCTCCCGGCGTGCCCAGTTGGAAACCTGTTCTTTCTTTGAAATACGGAAGCCGAAGAGGATCGCCGTGAGGCCGCGCAGGCCCAGGTTTTTAATCCGCGCGCTTTTTGCCGGGACAGCCAGTTCAACAAAGCCGTTGGCAACGAACGGTTCCATGGCCTGCAGTTCGCTGATGTCGCGGTCGATGGCGACGCCGGCTTTGATGATGTCCGGCGAGGAGAGGACCTTAATCAGGTTGGGGGTCAGGCCGCACTTCTGAATCTGGAAGAGGTAGACGTCGGTTTCGGTGGCCAGCTGGAGGAGGGAAGGGTCGTAGCATTCCCCTTTGCGGAAGGCCGGCCGGGTTTCGGTGTCAAAACCGAGCAGGGATTCCTTCAGCAGCCGGCCGGCGGTCTCATCGGCCTCGGCTTCGGTGTTGAACAGGTGGATCGGACCTTCATAGGCCTTCATCGGCAGTTCGTTGATTTCAGCTTTGGTGATGTGTGTCTTTTCCGGAAAGTCGTACATATTGTCCTAACCACTAATTTTCACTAACCTACACGGTTTCCAATGATTGGAAAAGATTAGTGGAAATCAGTGTCGATTAGTGGTTCTCATTTTTAAGTTTTTCTTTGGTCCATTGGTCGGCAACCCACATGGACTGCTTGGCGAGGCCCATCAGGATTTTACAGTCGGGCACAGTCAGTTTTCCCCGGTTGAAAATGCGCCGCAGGCCCATCATCATATGATCCAGCTTCTGGTCATGCACAAAATCGGTTTCAATCATCATCTCGCGCCAGATATCGAACATGCGTTCGCGCAGCTCGGACGGGGCTTCCGGTGCCGATTCTTCCGAAGGCTGGAAAATGCCGAACGCGGTGTAGATCTCGTAGCAGCAGATGTAGACGGCGTGCGACAGGTTCAATGACCGGTAGAGATCATCGGTGGGAATTTGAATGATGTGCGAGCAGAGCGCGAGCTCTTCATTAAAGAGGCCTTTATCCTCGCGCCCGAAAACCAGCGCAATTTTGTGGTCCTTCGCACTCTCAAGGGCGATCGGTGCAAAGTCGCGGGCCGAATAGGAGGTGTCTCGGTAAAAACCGGTGCGGGCGGAGGT
>JBFJYX010000288.1:0-4220 GCA_041622415.1 Pontiella sp. | reverse complement strand
GCCGCCGATCAGCGCCAGGAACAGGTTGAAGCTGAACAGGCCGTACACGACGAACACGATACAGAAATATTTTCCGATCCTGATCGCCAGCCGCGTGGCATCGAGCCGCGATTTTTTCAGGGCAAATGCAGCGCGCAGCACACGACCTCCATCCATAGGAAAGCAGGGGAGGATGTTGAAGCCGAACAGCAGCAGGTTGATGACACCGATAATGAACAGGATCGGGTTGGCCATGAAAATGCCGATAAGGCCCAGGGCCAGACTGACGGCCGGGCCGGCCAGTGCAATCAGGATTTCCTGTTTCGGCTGGGACGGCATGTAGGACATGCGCGCCACGCCGCCGAGAATCCCGAGCTCAATATCTTTCACGTGGCCGCCGAGTTTGATGGCGGTCAGGGCGTGTCCGAGTTCGTGCAGGGCGACGCTGCTGAAAATACCGATCACGATCGCCAGTCCAAGGAGGGGATCGTTCCCGCCCCAGTGCAGGGCCAGCAGCGGCGACAGGATCAGCAGCGTCATGCTGACTTTGATCGGAATACCGAACGCGTTGCCGAGGATTAATGTGTTGTTTTCAAATCTCATTAAAATCACCGTAGAATTTACAGGTCCGACAACCTCTCCCCAACCAGGTTCAAAAACAAGCGCATTCCTTTGTTTTGTGAATTTGGCGTCATCCACTGCCACACCTCTTGAGGTGTGGGAGTGGTGTGCCGGCGGGTTTTTGCGCAGATACGTTGACAGCGCGGTGGAAATATCCTTTTATCCGGAAATTCGGATAAATGAATAATGAGTGATATTCTTGATATTTTTAAAGCTCTGGCGGACGAGGGTCGCCTGCGGATTCTGCGGGCGATCGACCAGGCGGAGCTGTCGGTGGCGGAGCTGGTCCAGGCATTGGAAATGCCGCAGTCGACGGTCAGCCGGCATTTGAAGCCGATGCGGGATGCCGGACTGGTGGCTTCGCGGCGCGATGGGACGTCGGTGTATTATAACCGGGGTGAGCTGTTCCGGGATGATGCGTTTGCGCGGATTCTGAATGAACGGCTGAAAGAGATGTCGGTGGCGAACCGCGATGCGGCGGCGGTGGAGCGGGTGCTGGATCTGAGACGCCGGAAAAGCCGCGAATTTTTTGATGAAATTGCGGGGCGCTATGGATCGCTCACGGAGCCGGGCGGCGGCTGGCAGGCGCTGGCGGCGGGGCTGGCGGCGGGTTTTTCCGGAAAACGCGTGGCCGACCTGGGCTGCGGCGAGGGGGCGCTGGCATTACTGCTGGCCCGTTTTGCTGACCAGGTGGTGGCGTATGACCAGTCGGAAAATATGCTGAACCTGGTGTCGGAAAAAGCATCGGAGCAGAAACTGCGGTCGCAGCTGGACCTTAAGGTGGGCAACCTGGAGCATCTCGATCTGTCCGGCGAACAATTTGATGCGGTATTCATCAGCCAGGCGCTGCACCACACGTCGAATCCCGAGGATGTCATTCAGTCGGCGTCGCTCGGTCTGCGCGCGGGCGGCGATTTGATTATCCTGGATCTGGTGCGTCATGAGCATGAGTGGACGCGCGAAGAGTGGGCGGATCAGTGGCTGGGTTTTGAGCCGCTGGAGATCCGCGACTGGCTCACCGGGGCCGGACTGGAGCCGGTCGTGATCGATTCGCTTCCCGGTTCCACGCCGGACCTGTCGGTGCTGATTGTGGTCGGAAGAAAAATTTAAATGCAGAGCGCACGGGTCGCGACCAAAGATGCCCTGTTCGGCGCTTTGCGAAGACTGGCGTAGAAAATCTAACAAAGGAGAACGTTCCCATGGCTGGAAAAAAGAAGACGGCTAAAAAAGCCGCGAAGAAAAAGATTCAGGATTATGTAATTGCGGATATCAGTCTGGCTGCATTCGGCCGCAAAGAGATGGAGCTGGCGGAATATGAGATGCCGGGCCTGATGGCGCTGCGCGAAAAATACGGCGAAGAGAAACCGCTGAAAGGCGCGCGCATTACCGGATCGCTGCACATGACCATCCAGACGGCGATGCTGATCGAAACGCTGCAGGCGCTGGGGGCCAAAGTGCGCTGGGCGAGCTGTAATATTTTTTCCACGCAGGATCACGCCGCCGCGGCGGTGGCGAAGAAAGGCACGCCGGTTTTTGCGGTGAAGGGCGAAACGCTCGAAGAGTACTGGGAATACACCGACCGTATCCTCGACTGGGGCAATGGTACCGGGCCTAACGTGATTCTCGATGACGGCGGCGACGCGACCATGTTTGTGCAGATCGGCTACAAAGCGGAGCAGGATCCGTCGATTCTCGACAAGAAGCCGGGTTCTGAAGAAGAAGCGGTTTTCCTGGCGCAGGTTAAAAAGGCGCTGAAAAAAGATCCGAACCGTTTTTCCCGGATTGCCAAAGACATCCTCGGTGTGTCCGAAGAAACCACGACGGGTGTGCACCGTCTCTATCAGCTGGCGGAAAAGGGCGAACTGCTGTTCCCCGCCTTCAACGTGAACGACTCGGTCACCAAATCCAAATTCGACAACCTGTATGGCTGCCGCCATTCGCTGGTGGATTCCATCATGCGTGCAACGGATGTCATGCTGTCGGGTAAAGTTGCGGTCGTGGCCGGTTACGGCGACGTCGGCAAAGGCTGCGCGCAGTCGCTGCAGGGTCAGGGTGCCCGCGTAATCGTCACCGAAATCGATCCGATCTGCGCACTGCAGGCGGCGATGGAAGGCTATGAAGTGATGAATATGGATGATGCGTGTCTGCTTGGTGATGTCTTTGTGACCACCACCGGCAACTGCGACGTGATCACGGAACGCCACATGAAGAAGATGAAAGACATGGCGATCGTCTGCAACATCGGCCACTTCGATTCCGAGATTCAGGTTGAGAAGATGAAGAAGTACAAGTGGACGAACATCAAGCCGCAGGTCGATAAGATCACCATGCCGAAAGGCAACAGCATCATCCTGCTGGCCGAAGGCCGCCTGGTGAACCTGGGCTGTGCCACAGGTCATCCGAGTTTTGTGATGTCCAACAGCTTCACGAACCAGGTGCTGGCCCAGATGGAGTTGTACTGCAACCCGGGCAAATACCCGATCGGTGTATACACGCTGCCGAAGTTCCTCGATGAGGAAGTGGCCCGCCTGCACCTCGAGAAAATCGGCGTAAAACTCGATACGCTGACGAACAAGCAGGCCAAGTATCTCGGTATTCCGAAGAACGGTCCGTTCAAGCCGGAGCATTACCGCTACTAGGTAAGATTGCAGTTCGGCAGGTCAAAGGTCGGAAGTCCCCTTGGGGCTTTCGACCTTTTTTGATGAGGCGCCCCGCTCGCCGGCGGGGTTATTTGCCGGATTCGATGCAGTAGGATTCGGTGACGACAAAATCCATGCGGGGGGCATCGTCCGGAACCGGCAGGTCGTTGATGCGCTGGGCATCGACGGCCAGGCCGATGAAGACCGCGTTGTAATAGTTCAGCAGGTCGTTATAGAAATCGGGTTCCGGACCCAGGCGGCGGCCCTCGTCGTCAAACGCGATCCCCGGCAAGAGGATTAGGTCGAGTTCGTCGGCCCCGGCAAATTCCGGATCGACCGGTTCGACGGTGCCGTAGGTATTGCGTTTGAAGGTATCGCCCATTTTCGCCATGCGGTAAATGCCGAGGGTTTCGTCGAGGGCGGGAATATAGAATTCGCGCTCTTCCTGCGGCATGATGTGGGTGACATCGACCTGTTCCGGCTGCGGGGCGTAGGCGCCGATCTTTTTCGCGGCGATGTAGGCCTTGTGCGTTTTCAGTCGTTTAATGGCGAGGAAGCCGTTGGCTTCGACAATCGGCATGCCCATGCCGTGGAGCTGGTCCTTGATATATGCGCGTGTTTCTTCAGCAGTCATGTTTTTTAGTCCGGTTAGATGAAAAGGGTCATGGCCATGGCGTAGAGTGCAATCATGGTGCCGGCAATGAGCAGTGTTGCCGTTTTGGTTCTTGCCCGCAGCAGGGCACCGCCGATGAGGGTGAGCAGAAGGATAAGGGCCACGCTGGTCCAATGTTTGGAAGACGCGTGTTCCAGCAGGCTGGCTTTGCGCATGGCGACGTCGGCGACAAAAATGATCAGCAGGTTGAACATATTGCTGCCGAGCACGTTTCCGACGGCCATATCGAGAAAGCCGAGGCGGATGCTTGCCATGGAGATGACGAGTTCGGGCAGGCTGGTGGAGATGGCGAGGAAGAGGGTGCCGAT
>JBFJYX010000287.1:0-4224 GCA_041622415.1 Pontiella sp. | reverse complement strand
TTGCGGGGCGGGTTTGAAATGTCTATTCTCCTGAAATTAAATTTAACCCCTTTGCTTCAGGAGAAATGATGCCGCACGCTTTTCGTTCGAAAAATTTAGTCTTGTTTAAAAACGGCCCGGCCATGGTGGAGGAGACGGGCGATAAAATTCTGATTCAGCGCGCGGGCGGTAAGCAGGTGAAGGTGCGGCCCAAGGATATTGAGCTGCTGCACGAGGGGCCTGTGAAAGGCCTGCATGAACTGGATACGGAGCCGGACGGGCAGATTGAAGAGGCCTGGGAGCTGCTGCAGGGCGAGACCGTTTCGCTGACGGAACTGGCGGAATTTATTTATGGCGAGGCGACGCCGGCCGCGGTCTGGTTTGCGTGGCAGGCCTTGCAGGATAATCTCTATTTTACGGGAACGGCGGAGGCCGTGACGGCCCTGCCGGAAGATGAAGTGACCGAGACGCTGCAGAAACGGCGCGCGAAAGAGGAAGAGGCCGCCAGCTGGCAGGCATATCTTGAGCGGGTGAAGTCGGGCGCGGTTGAGCCGCAGGATTTTGAGCATCTTCGTGAAGTGGAGCGGCTGGCCTATGGCCAGGCGGTGACGAACCGGACGCTGAAGGAACTGGGCATCGAGGTGCGGCCGGAAAAGGCGCATCAGCTGCTGGTGCGGCTCGGCGTTTGGGACGAAACGGTCAATCCGTATCCGGCGCGCGAGGGGTGTGCGCTGGTGGAACCCGAACTGGATGTTCCGGCACTGGCGGATGAGGAGCGCGAGGATCTGACCGCGCTGGCGAGTTATGCGATCGATGACGATAACTGCAGCGATCCGGATGACGCGATCAGCCTGGACGGCAATTCCATTTGGGTTCACGTGGCTGATGCCGCGGCGCTGATTGCTCCTGATTCCGATCTCGATGTTGAAGCGCGGGCGCGCGGCGCCAATCTCTATTTGCCGGAAACGGTTATTCATATGCTGCCGGAGGCGGTGACGGAAGCCCTGGGGCTGGGCCTGGCGGAGCGGTCGCCGGCGCTGTCGTTTAAAATTACCTGTGATGACGCCGGCACACCGCAGTGCGAAAAAATGGTGCCGAGCTGGGTGGCGGTGCAGCGTTTGAGCTATGCCGAAGTGGATGGACGATTGGACGAACCACCGTTTGCGGAGCTGCTGACCCTGACCGAAAAATACCGGGCCCGCCGTGTGGCTAACGGTGCTTCGGTGATCGATCTGCCGGAGGTGAAGCTGTCGGCCTCGGTTGAAGGCGAACTGTATAATCTGATGGGCGTGCAGGAGTTGGGGCTGCGGGATGCCCCGGGCTATTCCGTCAGTGTGAAAGACCTGCCGCGCCTGAAGAGCCGCGATTTGGTTACGGATGCGATGCTCATGGCGGGCGAGGCGGTTGCCCGTTTTCTGGTTGAACATGAGATTCCGGCGCCCTTTGCTTCGCAGCCGCCGCCGGATGAGCCGTCGACCCCGGAAACGCTGGCGGAAAAGTTTGCCTACCGAAAGAAGTTCAAACGGTCGGGCCTGTTTTTGGAGCCGGGGCTGCATGCAGGGCTCGGGATTGAGCCGTACGCGCGCGTCACCAGCCCGCTGCGCCGCTATTCTGATCTGCTGGTGCATCAGCAGCTGCGCGCCTGGCTGCGCGGCGGCGAACTGATCAGCGAGTCCGATATGCTGCTGCGTGCGGGGCAGGCGGATGTCGGCGGCGGAAGTACGGCGCGGGCGGAGCGGTCGAGCAACCGCCACTGGACGCTGCTGCACATGAAACAGCATCCCGATAAAGTGTATCGCGGGGTTCTGGTGGATAAGCGGGACGACCGCGGAACGGTGCTGATTCCGGAACTGGCGATTGATGTGAAGCTGCGCTGTGTGGAACATGATGCGCTGGATCAGGAAATTTCCGTGCAGCTCACGCGGGTGGACGTGCCCGATTTGTCGTTCTCATGCCGGCGGGCGGAACCGGATCCGGACGAGCGCGCCGCGGCGGAGCCTGAATAGGGGGGAAATCCCGTTTGCGTTTTGGGAGCGGCTGGAATATCGTTCGATCCTTTAATTTTTAAGGGAATTACCATGCTTGCGAAAAGAATCATACCCTGCCTGGATGTGACCGGCGGCCGTGTTGTTAAAGGGGTCAATTTTGTGGATCTGCGGGATGCCGGCGATCCGGTGGAGTGCGCCAAGGCGTATGAGGCGCAGGGCGCGGATGAGCTGACCTTTCTGGATATTACGGCGTCGAGCGACGGCCGGGATACGATGGTTGATATTGTTCGCCGCTGTGCCGAGCAGGTTTTTATGCCGCTGACGGTCGGCGGCGGAATCCGTACGGCACCGGATGTGCGGCGCATGCTGAAGGCGGGGGCGGACAAGGTTTCGTTCAATACGGCGGCGATCTCGAATCCGGACATTCTCAACGAGTGCTCTGAATCGTTCGGTTCGCAGTGCACGGTGCTGGCGATTGATGCGCGGCGCAACGGCGACGGCACCTGGGGCGTTTATACGCACGGCGGCCGGAATCCGACGAAACTGGATGCCGTGAAGTGGGCGATTGAAGGCACACAGCGCGGCGCCGGGGAAATTTTGCTGACGAGTATGGATTGCGACGGCTGCCGCGACGGGTATGACCTGGAGCTGACCCGTACGATTTCGGAAGCGGTGAATGTGCCGGTGATTGCCTCGGGCGGTGCCGGAACGAAGCAGCATTTTGTGGATGCCGTGACGGAAGGGAAGGCGGATGCCGTTCTGGCGGCGTCGCTGTTCCATTTCGGCGAGCTCACGGTCGGTGAGCTGAAGGAATACATGCGCGACAAGGGCGTGGAAGTCAGACTTTGATTTATTCACCACGAAATACACTGAATACACGAAAGAGCAGCCGTTTTTGTTCCTATGTGGTTCGTGTGTTTTGTGGTTTGAAAAAAGGTTAAACAGATAGGAGAGAGCAATGAGCAAAGAACTTGAAGAAGGGCTGGAACTGGCACTGGACTGGAACAAGCTGGAAAAAGCGGTTGAAGGTACCAAGGGCATTATTCCGGTGGCCGTGCAGAATGCGGATACCAAGGAAGTAATCCTGGTGGCGTACATCAACCAGCTCGCGTTTGAGGAATCGCTTAAGCGCAAAATGCTGGTGCTGTGGAGTTCGTCGCGCCAGGAGCTGTGGGTGAAGGGCCTGACCTCCGGTGAAACCTTTGAACTGGTTGAAGCGTATGTGAACTGCGAACAGAATTCGCTGCTGTTTATCGTGCGTCCGAACCGCGGAGGCATCTGCCACACGAAAAACGCGCAGGGCGAGCCGCGCAACTGCTACTACCGCAAGATCGATCTGGATAATCCGGCCAAGCTGGTAAACATCGACGAATAAGAGCGTGTGACTGCGTATTGCGTACTGCGTATCACTTGACACGGAACCTGATCAGGAACTGGCCAATACGCAATACGTAATAGGCAATACGCAATAGTATCTGGAGAAAACCATGCACATTAAAATCAACGATCTGATGGCGAAGAGCGGTGTGAAGTTCGGCACCAGCGGTGCGCGCGGCCTGGCGGTGGAGATGACCGATCAGGTTTGCTATGCCTATACGAAGGGTTTTCTCCAATACCTGGAAGAGGGCGGCGAGCTGAAAAAGGCCGGCGAGCCGGTGGCGATTGCCGGCGACCTGCGGCCGAGTACCGGGCGTATTATGGGTGCGGTGGCGAAGGCCGCGGCCGATATGGGCTATGTGCCGGTGAACTGCGGGCGGGTTCCATCGCCGGCGGTTGCGCTGTACGGCCTGGAAAACGGGTGCCCGGCGATTATGGTGACGGGCAGTCATATTCCGGCGGACCGCAACGGCATTAAGTTTAACAAGTGCAGCGGCGAGATCCTGAAATATGACGAGGAGCAGATCCGCGAGCAGGTGGTGGAAACGGATGATTCGATTTTCACGGAGGCCGGGTTTGAACTGCCGGAAGAGTCGGTGGATGCGCGGATCAACTATGTTCAGCGCTACCTGCATGCCTTTCCGCATGATTGCCTGCAGGGCAAAAAGATCGGCATCTACCAGCATTCGGCCGTGGGCCGTGATGTACTGATTGAAATTTTTTCCGGGCTGGGTGCGGATGTGACGCCGCTCGGTTTTTCGACTACGTTTGTGCCGGTCGATACGGAAGCGATCCGCGATGAGGATTATAAGCTGGCGGCGGAGTGGTCGGAACAGAACGGATTTGATGTGATCCTCTCGACGGACGGCGACAGTGACCG
>JBFJYX010000286.1:0-4232 GCA_041622415.1 Pontiella sp. | reverse complement strand
CATCTGCGGCAGTTGTTAAGAAATCCTTAACAACTGATTTTTCCGACAACTCATTCTCTTCTAATATGTTAGATATATGCATGCTGACATTAGGAACTGAGGTGGCAAAAAGTTCCGCCATCTGTGACTGACTCAACCAGACGTTGCCATCACGGGCATACAGCGCAATATTCGCCCGCCCGTCGGCCGTCTTATATAGGATTAAATTCGCGTCGCTCATCTTCCGTTTCCAATCCGTGGAAGATATGATTTAATCCCGGCATTTGGAACAGAAATCATGAAGAGGTACGTAGTTCCGCCTTTAGGCGGTTGCCGTGTACTGGCCGCCTAAAGGCGTAACTACATACTTTTCGAGGAGCAACCATGAACAAGACGATCTGGGCGCCGTGGCGCATTGAATATATTCTGGGCGACAAAGCAGGCGGCTGCTTTCTGTGCAACATGTTCGCGGAAGAAAACGACCGCGAAAACCTGCTGCTCAAACGCGGCAAAACCTGCGCCGTGGTGATGAACCGCTATCCCTACAATTCCGGCCATCTCATGGTCACGCCCTACCGGCACATCGAAAACCTGTCCGATCTCACCGCCGAAGAACGGCTCGAGCTGATGGACCTCACCGCCGAGGCGGTCGACCTTCTGAAAGCCGCGCTGCATCCGCAGGGGCTCAACCTGGGCTTTAATCTCGGCGAACCCGCCGGCGCCGGGCTGAAGGACCACATTCACCAGCACATTGTGCCGCGCTGGACCGGCGACACCAACTTTATGCCCGTCCTGGCCGACACCCGCGTCATGCCCCAGACCCTGCTGGAGCAGTACGACGTGCTTCATCCCCTCTTCAATCCGGCCTAACGAATCCAACCCAAATGCCCAACTGGAATTTTGTTCACCACCCGCTTCGCTTGAGGACACCGAGGCTGTTCCTCCGAGACCTCGGTGACCTCCGTGGTAAAAAAAGGATGATCGATGCACCGTAAGGATCTGCTTTCCAAACTTCGGAACTATCGGGAACGCTGGCCCGACGAAACCCCGGTGGCCGACCGCCTCATCCGGTTTGTCGAAACGCATTCCGACTGCTTTGAACGCAGCCTGCCGATCGGCCATATCACCGGCTCCGCGTGGGTGGTCAATGCCGCCGGCACGCACGTCCTGCTGACGCATCACCGCAAACTCGATATGTGGCTGCAGCTCGGCGGTCATGCCGACGGCAATGCCGACATCATCGACGCCGCGCGGCAGGAAGCCGTCGAGGAATCCGGCATCGACGCCTTCCGCCTGCTCAGCCCCGACATTTTCGACATCGATATCCACCTGATCCCCGAGCGCAAAAACGAGCCGGCGCATCATCACCACGATGTGCGCTTCGTTTTCCAATGTTTGGAAAACGAGGATTATGTGGTCTCCGCCGAATCCCACGACCTCGAATGGGTCGACATTCAGGCCCTGGAAAACTTCACCACCGAAGAATCGATGCTCCGCATGAAAAACAAGTGGTTAAGAATGTAGACGAAGCTTCCAGCTTCGTGGTCGATCGATGTTAAGAATACCATATGTGCTTAACGAAGCTGGAAGCTTCGTCTACATTCATTCCCTATACTTTTTATGAACAAACACTTCACCGACATCACACTCAAAGCCACCGGCGCTTCGGCCCTCACGGAATCCGAAGTGATTCAAAGCCTGTGGAGCGGCTACGGCAAAATCGTGCGCGTCGGGCTGGAATATGAGGTAGGGACGGCTGTCCCAGCCGTCCGCGGCGCGGCGGGGGCGCCACGCCCTGCCGGCGTCGTCGTCAAACACGTCCACTGGCCGACCTCGAACCGTCATCCGCGCGGCTGGAATACGGGGCGGTCGCACGAGCGCAAAGTGAAATCGTATCAGGTCGAAACCGCATTTTATGAAACCATTGCGCCGCGCTGCGACGATTCCTGCCGCGTGCCGGCCTGCTATGCGCTGGAAACGCACGGCGACGAAGTGTTTATGGTGATGGAAGACCTCGACGCCGCCGGATTCGGCGGTCGTAAAAACCGGGTGACCGATGCGGACATCGAAGCCTGCCTTTCGTGGCTCGCCCATTTCCACGCCGAGTTTATGAACGAAACCCCTTCCAACCTTTGGAAAACCGGCACCTACTGGCATCTCGAAACCCGGCCCGATGAACTGGCCGAACTCGATGACGCCGCGCTGAAAGCCGCCGCCGGGGCGATCGACCGCAAGCTGAGCGACTGCCCCTATCAGACCTTTGTGCACGGCGACGCCAAACTCGCCAACTTCTGCTTTGCGGCCGACGGCCGCGTCGCCGCGGTGGATTTCCAGTATGTCGGCGGCGGGTGCGGCATGAAAGACGTGGCCTATTTTATCAGCAGCTGCCTCAGCGAAGACGAATGCGAACAGCACGAAACCCGGCTGCTCGATGATTATTTCCAATGCCTGGAACAGGCCCTCGCCGCGCGCGGTAAAGCCGTCGACTTCCCATCATTGGAAGCCGGCTGGCGCGCGCTCTACCCGGTGGCCTGGACCGATTTTTTCCGTTTCCTGCAGGGCTGGAGTCCCGGGCACTGGAAAATCCATGCCTACAGCGAACGGCTGGCACAAGAAGTTTTACGGCAACTGAACTAGTTATCTCGCGCCCGCTTCGCTCAAGACGCCATGCCGCAAAGATATTTATTTTCTTCTTTGAGAGCTTTGCGCCTTCGCGTCTTTGCGCGATGATTCCTGTCATTATGAAGCTTTCAACCGAAGACCTAAAAAAGTTGTGCGATGTCGCGATTGAAGCGGCTACCGCCGCGGGAAAGCATATTGCCGAAACACGGCCGCTGGACATCCGGCAGGATAAAGAAGGCGATAACCTAGCCTCGCAGGTGCTAACGGAAGTGGACGGCCAGAGTCAGGACATCGTGCTGCGGATACTGAAGCCGACGTTTGCCGCCTATGACCTCGCCCTGCTGACCGAAGAGAGCCCGGATGACGGCAGCCGCCTGGAAAAGGATTATTTCTGGTGCATCGATCCGATCGACGGCACACTGCCGTTCATTGAAGCGGTGCCGGGCTATTCGGTATCCATTGCCCTGGTTTCAAAATCGGGCACACCGGTGATCGGCGTGGTGTATGATCCCGTCACCCACACCCTGTATCATGCGGTGAAGGACCGGGGCGCTTTTCGCAATGCCGAGCCCTGGAAGATCCGCGATCATGGATCGCAGCTACAAATTATTACCGACCGCAGCGTCGCCGACTATCCCTACTGCAGCGCTGTCGCAAAGGCCCTGGACGCTTCGGTGAAGGGCCAGGGCGGCGGGGTGATGAATGCCATCTGGTGCCTGGAAAGTCCACCGGCCTGCTATTTCAAGTTTCCGAAGGAGCAGAAGGGCGGCGGCTGTTTCTGGGACTATGCCGCAACGGCCTGTATTTATACCGAGATCGGGGCGGTGGTTTCCGACATGAGCGGCAACCCGCTGAACCTGAATGCGGAATACAGCCGTTTCAACAAAGTCGGCATTCTGTATGCGACCGACCCGGAGCTGGCCCGCCGGGTCATTGAACTCAAAGAAGAGCTGCAGCCCTGAAGCGCGGGGCCGCCGGACCGGCGGCGGGCAGGCAAGGAACGGAATCATGATAAAACGACTGACGACGGGAATACTGATGATGACGATAGCGGCAACGGCACAGGATGATCCTTTCCAATGGCTGGAAGATATCGAGGGCGAAAAGTCCATGGCCTGGGTGGAGCAGCAGAATGCGGCCACCCTGCAGGTGCTGACGAACCATCCGAAGTTTAAACCCGTCTATGAAAAGACGCTCGAAATCCTGAACTCCAAAGAGCGGATCGCCTATCCCGGGCTGCGCGGCGAATATATCTATAATTTCTGGCAGGACGCCGAATATCCGCGCGGCGTCTGGCGCCGGACCACGCCGGCTGAATACGCAAAGGCAAATCCCGATTGGGAGGTGATGCTCGACATCGCCGAACTGGCTGAAAAAGAAAACGAAACGTGGTCCTACACCGGCGTCGATGTGTTGGCCCCGGACTTCGACGTGGCCCTGATCAAGCTGTCGCGCGGCGGCGGCGATGCCGTGGTGGTGCGCGAATTCGATATGCACAAAAAGGCGTTTATTGAAGACGGCTTCAAATTGGGCGAAGCCAAAACGCGGGTCAGCTGGCTGGACCGCGATACCCTGCTGGTGGGCACCGATTTCGGCGAAGGGTCCATGACCGCCTCGGGCTATCCGCGCCT
>JBFJYX010000285.1:0-4267 GCA_041622415.1 Pontiella sp. | reverse complement strand
TGGGCCGTGGTGGAATAGCGGAGCCTCGCATATGAACGACGCTTTCCGGAAGAAATACTTCGAGGGTCTTGGACTGGTCAATCTGCTCGAAACACTACTGAGAAACAGAACCGCATGATCATTTGGAACCGCCGTGATACGTGATCCGTACATCCGGTGGTGTGAGAGCCGAGGGAGGGTGACCTCCCTCAGCTACTCGATGCTGTACGGTTTCGGGTCCGCTTTGAAATACGCTTTTCAGTATGCCGGCTAAGGTGTAGAAAACCGGGTGGTTACCGAGCGGGTAACAAGGTGTGTTGCAGAAACTTAAAGGAGAATGAGATGAAGAAGATCATTGCTGTATCTGTACTGCTCACGAGCGCCGTTCTGCTGCTCCCCTCCATGGCGGAAGCCGGAAACAAGGAAAAATCCAATAACGGCAGGGGCAAGAAGACGGGCTATGAAAAGGGCAACCGGATCAAACTCTATTATGAGCGCCTGGCGGTCGGCCGCGAGCTGATCGAAGTGCAATCCGCGAACTGGCCGGATGTGCTGCCTTACTACACCGACGACATCGAATACCATGATCCGATTGTGGATATCTACGGCATCGAGATGATGGCCGGATTTCTCGGTCGGCTGTTCACCAGTTCATCCAACCTGGTGACGACCGTGGAGGATGAAACCTGCGTGAACGGCGTTTATACCTGTTCGTGGGTGATGGAGGGCGACTTCAACGGGGTGCCCTACACCGCGCCGGGCATGTCGATCATCAAATTTGTGGACGGCGAGGCGGTGGTCTATTATCAGCGGGATTACTACACGGAAAGCGACATCATGAAAAATATTCCGGGGCTGGATCAGGCCGTGCTCGGCTTCAGGACCTATTATAAGTGTGCGGTCGACCCGTCCTTCGAATGCCCGCTTCCGCCTCCGGAATAGCGGCCCGGTGACCAACAAAAAAGCGCCCTCGCAAATGCGGGAGCGCTTTTTTATTTTCCGTCGGCCTGCATTTCGGCGTGGCCGGGCGGAAAACTTACGGAATCGGGAATTCCGCCGTGAGGGCGATGACCTCTTCCTTGATCTGGGCCAGCACCGCGTCATTGTCCGCATTGCGGATGGCGCGCTTGATGAAGTCCGCGATCTTCACCATTTCCTCTTCCTTCATGCCGCGGGTGGTGACCGCCGGAGTGCCGATACGGACGCCGGAGGTAACGAACGGGCTCTTGGTATCGAACGGAATGGCGTTTTTGTTCACGGTGATCGCCGCTTTGTCGAGGGCGATGGCCGCGTCTTTGCCGGTCACGCCGGTTTTGGTCAGGTCCACCAGCATCAGGTGGTTGTCCGTACCGCCGGAAACCAGACGGATGTCGTCATCCTCGAGGGCCGCGGCCAGCGCCTGGGCGTTTTTGACGACCTGCTGTTGGTAGGTTTTAAAGCCCGGCTGGAGATCTTCGTGGAAGCAGACTGCTTTGGCCGCGATGGTGTGCATCAGCGGGCCGCCCAGGATCCCCGGGAAGACCTGCTTATCGATATCCGCCGCAAATTTTTCCTGGCAGAGAATCATGCCGCCGCGCGGGCCGCGCAGGGTTTTATGGGTGGTGGTGGTCACAAATTCCGCATACGGAACCGGATTCGGGTGGCAGCCCGCGGCCACGAGACCGGCGATGTGCGCCATGTCCACCATCAGGTAGGCGCCGCAGCTGTCGGCAATTTTACGCAGACGCTTGAAATCGATGATGCGGGAATAGGCCGAGGCGCCGGCTACGATCATTTTCGGCTTATGCTCATCCGCGAGGGCCTGGATATTGTCATAGTCGATCTGCTCGGTTTCTTTATCGACGCCGTAGGGCACGACATTGAAGAAGCGGCCGGAAAAGTTCATCGGGTGGCCGTGGGTCAGGTGACCGCCTTCGGCGAGGCTCATGGCGAGGATGGTGTCGCCCGGGTTGAGCATGGCATAGTAAACGGCCATGTTGGCGCCGGAGCCGTGGTGCGGCTGCACGTTGGCGTGTTCGGCACCGAAGAGCTCTTTGGCGCGGTCGATGGCGAGGCGCTCGGCTTCGTCGACCCATTCGCAGCCGTTGTACCAGCGTTTCGCCGGATAGCCTTCTGCATATTTGTTGGTCAGGCGCGAGCCGGATACTTCGCGGACCGCTTTGCTGACGATGTTTTCCGAGGCGATCAGCTCGAGGTTTTCTTTCTGGCGCTCGTCCTCTTTCTTCATGACGGCGTAGATTTCCGGATCCTGGTCGTAAACGGCCACCGTGCCGCCGTGTTCGGATGCGTAATCCTTGATTTTTGTGACGCGGCGCTCGTGGCGGCCGCCTTCGAATTCGGAGCTGAGCCAGTTTTCGAGGATCTGTTCGAGTTCGCCGTCGACCGTGTATTTCTGGGAAAGGCAGAGGACGTTGGCGTCGTTGTGCTGGCGGGTCATTTTCGCCATATCGGGATTGAGGCAGAGGGCGGCGCGGACACGCGGGAATTTGTTGGCGGTAATGCTGACGCCGATGCCGGTGGTGCAGACAATGATGCCCTGGTCTACGGTGGCGTTGGAGACTTCGTTCGCGACGGCGGCCGCATAGTCGGAATAGTCGACGGAATCGGTGCTGTCGCACCCCATGTCTTCAACGATGATCCCTTTGTTCAGGAGGATTTCGGCAACCTTGGTTTTGAGGGCAAAACCGCCGTGGTCTGAACCAATTGCAATCTTCATAAAAAGCGTTCCTTTATTGGGAAGGGCAGGACCCTTCCGGTTAATGGTTATTGGTTACCGGTTATCAGCGAAAACAGTATCGCCGATAACGAATAACGATTAACTAATAACGGTCAGAAGAAGGCCTAAGCATCCTTCTGGCGATTGCGAATAAAAAGGATCAGGTCCGAGAGGGCCCGATCGATTTCATCACGCGTTCGTTTGTAAGTGTTTAGCGATCCGCCGAACGGATCGGAAACGTCGGCGGGGACTTTCGATGTTCCGAAGGCGTTAATCAAGAAAACTTTGTTTCCAACCTCCGGAAAGCGGTCGCGAATGTGCGCGGCGTGGCCGGCGGACATCGTCACAATGAAATCGGCCTCTTTAACCATGATCGGAGTCAGGGGCTGGCTGCGGTGTTTGGAAAGATCCACGCCGAGCTCCCTCATGGCCTCCACGGCATGGGGGCTGGCCGGTGCACCCAGCTCGGCAAAAACGCCGGCGGAGCGGGCCTTCCATCCCATATCGCCCTGGCGGTGCAGGAAAAGCGCTTCCGCCATCGGGCTGCGGCAGGTGTTTCCGGTGCAGACAAATAAAACCATTTTCATAATGAACCCATTTCAACCCCCAAGGCACGAAGAGCACAACGCTGCTTACTTTGAGTCCTTTGTGTCTTTGTGGTTAAAAACCTCTTCAATTTCGGTGAAAGGAACTCTTCCTTCTCTTAAACACTCGATATTTTCGCCGTCGACTTTGATCACTGTGCTCGGAACGGCTTCGGCCGCCGAGGGGCCGGCATCGAGCGCGAGATCGGCCTCGACCGAGGCCATCGCCTCCTGCGCGGTTTTGGTGTCGGGTTCGCCGCTGAGGTTGGCGCTGGTGAGCGCGAGGGTGCGGCCGCATAGCTTGGCCAGCTCCACCGGTACGGCGTGATCGGGGACGCGGTAGCCGGTCCAGCCGTCGGCCGTTTCCACAATCAGGGTCAGCGGTCCGGGCCACCATTTGGCCGCCAGGGCATCGAGGCCGGCATTCCAGTTTTTGGCGGCGGCTTTCACCTGCGCCCCGTCGGCCGCCAGGCGGGCGATCGGTTTATCGCCGTCCCGGCCCTTGGCCCGGATCAGTTTTTCCATTGCGCCGGGCACCGCCGGATCGCAGGCGATGCCGTAGACGGTCTCCGTCGGCACAATCACCAGTCCGCCGTCGTTCAGCACATCGCGCGCTTTTTCCAGGGCCTGGAGCTCGGGATGGTCTCTGTCAATTTCCACGGTCTGCATCATGCGGCGGATTTTACCGATGCCGTAGTTCAAATCAAGCGGAGGTCCGTTTTTTCAGTCGGACCGTCCGGGGGGAGTCCGTGCGAAGGCACGCCGGCTTAAAATACACTAAGTTATCTGGGTTTGTTGTCAGCAATACTTTATGGGTCAGATCTATATAGTCTTCAAATTCCTGTTTAAAAAACTACAGAGGTAAAAACATATGAATAAAGGGAAAATATTAATCGGGACCCTGTTTGCGGGTTTACAGTTCGTGCATGCGCAGGTTGCGCTGTATACGAACGCCCCCGCCGGTTCCGGGGTTTTGCTCTCGCAGGAT
>JBFJYX010000284.1:0-4310 GCA_041622415.1 Pontiella sp. | reverse complement strand
GCTGATGCGGAAGGCGGGCTATTTCTGCACCAACAATTCCAAGACGGATTACAATACGACGCGGAACCATAAAGCGATGTGGGATGTGTGCGGAAAAACGGCCTCCTACAACAGCCCGAAACGAAAAAAGGACCAGCCCTTTTTTGCGGTGTTCAATGCGAACATCACCCACATGAGCCGTCTCACCAGTGTGACCCTTGAAGGGCGCCGCGACTTTGCGAAGGAAGGGCTCGACCCGGCTGAACTGTCGCTGCCGCCGCATGTGCCGGATCTCGAAGCCGTGCGCTCCGACTATGCCTTCCATCTCGAAGGGGTGCAGGATGTGGACCGGTGGGTGGGGCTGCACCTGGCCGAGCTGGAAAAACGGGGACTGGCCGACGATACGATCATTTTCTTTTATTCCGACCACGGCGGCTGCCTGCCGCGGGGCAAGGGCTTTCCGTTCGAGTCCGGGCTGCAGGTTCCGCTGATTGTTCACCTGCCGGAAAAATACCGCGGCCTCGCGGATGTGCCGCCGGGCACCCGGACCGACCGGCTGGTCGGATTTGTTGATTTTGCCCCGACGCTGCTCAGCCTCGCGGGTATCCAGGCGCCGGACGCCATGCAGGGCAAGGCGTTCATGGGCCAATATGAAACCTCCCCCCGCACGCTGCAGTTTGCGTTCCGCACCAATCAGGAAAGGCACTACGATCCCTGCCGCGCGGTGACGGACGGGCGGTGGAAATATATCCGCAGCTACCTGCCGAACAAACCGTTTGGTCTGCGCAATGATTTCCAGTGGCAGATGCCGTCGAATCTGGCGTGGGATGCCTATGCGCTGCAGCGCCGCACGCCCGAGGCGGAACGGAACCCGGCCTGGCTCCTGCCCTATGAGCCCAAGCCGGTTGAAATGCTGTTTGATCTGACGGCCGATCCTTTTGAACTCAACAACCTGGCCGGTGACCGGGCCCATTTCCAAACCCTGGAAAAAATGCGCGCGGCGCTCTCGGAACATATTCGGTCGAGTGTCGATCTCGGGTTCTTTCCCCCGAGCGCCAAAGCGGCCCGCCGGACGGCACTCTATGACTGGGTGCGGGACAGCGGGTATGATCATGAGGCGCTGTGTGCCATAGCGGAGCGGGCCTCGATGCCGGGGCCCGGCGATGAAGCCTTTTTTATCCAAAGCCTGGAAAGTCCGTTCCCGGAGATCCGGTTCTGGGCGGTGCAGGGGCTGGTGCAACTGGGCGTCTGCCCGGACGCCCTGAAAAAAGCGATGGCCGATCCCGATGAATCGGTCAGCGCGGCGGCGGCCGGGGCGTGTGTGCTCGGCGGCTTTGCGGACCTCGGCATGCCGGTGCTGCTTCAGGGGCTGAAGACCCGGAGCGGAGCGGAAAAGGACCCGTTTTATTCCGAGCTGGAAACGCTTTCGCTGCATCCGGCCGCGGCCGGCGTACTGGAAAAATTTGCGCAGGAGATCGAGCAGGCCGGAGGATATCCGGCGAAATCGCTGGCGGTGAATCTGGGCTCTCAGCCGGTATCCTCGCTGTATGGAAGTGCGGCGGTTAAGAAGGGCATCCAAACCAATAAAAACCGCCGGCCGCTGGAGCCGCTGCCGTGAGAAGGGGAAGATCGATGAAGGTGTGGAAAACGCTGGCTGTTCTGCTGCTCTGCAGTTCGGCGCAGGCTGAAAAACTCAATTTTTTATTTATCCTGGTTGATGACCTGGGCGTCCGCGACCTGGGCATTGAGGGCAGCACCTTTTATGAAACCCCGAACATCGATGCACTGGCCCGCTCCGGCATGCGGTTCGAAAACGGCTATGCCGCCTGCCAGGTGTGCAGCCCGTCGCGCGCCAGCATTATGCTGGGCAAAGCGCCGCCGCGGCACGGCATTACGCAGTGGATCGGCGACCGGTCCGGCCTGGCCTGGAATCACGGTAATCCGGTGATGAATGCGGAATATGTGCATAATCTCCCGGCTGCGGATACCACACTGGCGGAAGCGCTGCGCGCCGGCGGCTATACCACCTTTTTTGCCGGTAAATGGCACCTCGGCAAGGAAGGCTCCTGGCCGGAAGATCATGGCTTCGATATCAACAAGGGCGGCTGGGAACCCGGCTCACCGAAGGGCGGCTATTTTTCGCCGTGGATTAATCCGCGGCTGGAGAACGGACCGGACGGCGAATCGCTGACGCTGCGTTTGGCGGAAGAGACGGCGGCCTTTATGGCGTCGAGCAAGGATCAGCCGTTCCTGGCCTATCTCTCGTTTTACACGGTGCACGGACCGCTCCAGACCACGGATACGCTCTGGAAAAAATACCGGAAAAAGGCGGCCGACCTCGGCCTGGCTGAAAATGATCGACGTTTCAAATTTGACCGGCGCCTGCCGGTGCGGCAGGTGCAGGATCATCCGGTCTATGCCGGAATGATGGAAACGCTGGACGATGCCGTCGGCATTGTGATGAACAAACTGAAAGAGACGGGACTCGATAAAAATACGGTGGTTATCTTTACGAGCGACAACGGCGGCGTTTCTTCGGGCGATGCGTATTCAACATCGCTGCTGCCGTTGCGCGGCGGAAAAGGGCGCCAGTGGGAGGGCGGTATTCGAGAACCCTATTACATCGTGGCCCCGGGCATCACGGAGCCGGGATCGGTCACGGACGTTCCAGCCATTGGAATGGATTTTTATCCCACCATGCTGGAGCTCGCCGGTCTTCCGCTCCTGCCGGAACAGCATGTGGACGGCGTAAGCCTGGTGCCGGTGCTGAAGGGCGGCACCCTTGCGGATCGCAATCTTTACTGGCACTACCCGCACTATGGAAACCAGGGCGGCGAACCGTCATCGATCATCCGTTCCGGAGATTGGAAACTGATTGTTTATCACGAAGACGGGCGGCAGGAACTTTATAATCTCGCGGACGATATCGGCGAGCAGCACGACCTTGCAACCCAGTATCCCGAAAAGGCGGCGGCGCTGAAGAAAAACCTGGATCGCTGGCTGAAGGAAACGGGCGCCGTTTTCCCGGAGCCGGATCCCCGTTTTTCAGAAGAAAAATTTACGGCCCGGTTGGAGAAGGCGCGCACGCAGAAGCTGCGGAGCCTGGAAAAATCACACGCCGGTTTTTTAAGCCCGGATTGGAAGCCCAACGGCGACTGGTGGGGAAGCCGCCCGAGAGATTAATATGCTCAAAAAATTAACCTTCTTAATAACGCTGATCACGGTTTTGGCAACATCGGCCGATGCGCGCGAAGTGACGGATTTCAACAACGACTGGCGGTTTGAACGCTTCGGTAAAATGCCGGACGGATCGGAGCGCGCGGAGTTCCAGGGATTGGAAACCGCGGGGTTTGATGATTCGGGTTGGCGCCGGCTGAATGTGCCGCATGACTGGGCGATTGAGGGGCCGTTCCGGATGGAGCTGCCGGGGCGTACCGGCAAACTGCCTTACGAAGGGATCGGCTGGTATCGGAAAAGCTTTGAGGTGCCGGCGGCCGATAAAGGCAAAAAAATCTTCCTGGATTTTGACGGGGCGATGAGCCGGTCGAAGGTATACGTGAATGGTCAGTTTGCCGGGGAGTGGCCCTATGGCTACAGCTCGTTCCGGATCGAACTGACGCAGCATATTGCGTTCGGCGGCAGGAATGTGGTGGCGGTGCGGCTGGATAATCCGGGCGAGTCTTCGCGCTGGTATCCGGGCGCGGGCATTTACCGCAATGTGCGGTTGGTGAAAACCGCGCCGGTGCACGTGGCCCATTGGGGCGTCAGCATCACCACGCCGGAGGTCAAAAAGAATGAAGCCGTTGTTCGTGTGGAAACGGAGCTGAACCGTACCGCCTGCTTCCAGCAGGCCTCGTCGGATGGCCGCCAGGATGGCGGCGGTACGGTACAGGTGTTACACAACGTTTACCTATCCGGTTCCAACGAGCTCATCGCACAAGGAGAAGGGAATAATTGCTCCATCAGCATTTCGGATCCAAAGCTCTGGGATTTGGAAACACCAAACCTATATATCCTGAAAACTTCTGTGTTAAAAGACGGCCAGGTGGTTGATGCGGTTGAAAACACCTTCGGCATTCGTACGATTGAGTATACGGCGGACCGCGGATTTCTGCTGAACGGAAAACGCGTGCAGATGAACGGCGTCTGTATGCACCACGACCTCGGGCCGCTGGGCGCGGCGATGAATTTCCGGGCATTGGAACGCCAGGTTGAGCTGCTGCAGGAGATGGGCTGCAATGCGATCCGCACGTCCCACAATCCGCCGGCGCCGGAGCTGCTGACGCTGTGCGACCGCATGGGCATCCTGCTGCAGGTGGAGGCGTTCGACT
>JBFJYX010000283.1:0-4316 GCA_041622415.1 Pontiella sp. | reverse complement strand
GCCAGATGACCGGCTATTTCTCAGCCGAATTTGCCATTCGCCCCTTCCTGCAAAAATACCCCTCAGAAAGCCTGGACCTCCTACGGCAATGGACCAGAGATCCCAGCCATCACGTACGCCGCCTGGTCAGCGAGGGTACCCGCCCTTACCTGCCCTGGGGAAGCAATCTCCCCGCCATCATCGCCGACCCCAGCCCCATCCTTCCCCTTCTCCGGGCCCTGAGAGACGACCCCTCCGAATACGTACGCCGCTCCGTCGCCAACAACCTCAACGATATTTCAAAAGACCACCCCGAACAGGTCATTCAAACCTGCAGGCGATGGAAAAGGGGTGCGGGGAAAAACCGGGAGTGGATCATCCGGCATGCCGCGCGCTCACTGGTCAAAAACGGCCACCCCGAAATCTTCGGCCTGCTCGGCCACACCGAAAATCCCCAACTCGATATCCAATCATTGGAAGTTTCACCGGCGGCCATTCAGCTGGGAGAAGCCGTTACCTTCCGCTTTACGCTCACGTCGCGAAGCGCCCGGCCGCAATCGGTGGTCATCGACTATGCCATCCACCACGTCAAAGCCAACGGCCGGACCGCCCCCAAGGTGTTCAAGTTCCGAACCCTGGAAATCGGGGCGCACCAGACCGTTGAACTCTCCCGGCAGCACCGCATAAAACCCGTCACAACCCGCACCTACTATCCCGGCCGGCACGCAGTTGAAATCCTGATAAACGGAAAGACATACGGACAGGTTCCGTTTACACTCTCGCTCACTTAACCCACAGGTGCCCGCATGGAAAAACTACAGTCGATCTCGCCCATGGCATGGATCATTATCGGAACCGCCGTTTTGATCAGCACGATCGTGCTGTTCAACAAAGCGGTAAAGTTTATCCTGAAACTCGCCGTCATCATTGTGATGGTGCTGTTTGTCGTCTATTTCCTGGTTCAGGCCGGTGTCATAGAATCTCCGAACTTTGGAAAATAATATGAATAAATGGATTCCCCTTTTACTTCTTCTCGCGGTTTCAGCCGGTGCGGATGAGGATATTCTGATGCAGCGCATCATGGCCCTGGAAAAACGCGTGGCGCAGCTGGAAAATCAGCTCAAACCCGTGCTGGATGAAGAGCGGATTAAAAAGGTGGCCGAAGAACAGAAACTGCTCGCCCGCGACCGCATGATGCTGGACGGCGAATACCTGTCGCGCTTCGACCTCAACCTGATCGAAAAGGCCTACCAGACCGGCAGCCGCGACTGGACCACCGAAGAAGCGGCCAAAGCCTTTAAACTGCTGACCGAAAAATATCCAAAAGCCAACCGGACCGGCTGCGCCGTGCTCGGCATGGCCCAGGCGAAAAGCGGCAGGGAGCAGATTGAGCTGCTCGAAAAAGCGATTGCGCAGCACGGCGGCTGCTTCTATGCCTCCGGCGTAAACGTCGGCGCCTATGCCCGGCTCTACCTCGGGCTGCGCTATTACCGCGACGATAAAAAAGAGCAGGCCGCCAAATGGTTTGAAGACCTGAAAACCAATTTCCCCGAGGCCATCGACCATAAAGGCCAGCTGCTCACCGCCCACCTCGCCGGGCTGGAAGGATAGAACGGGCATCCCGCCCGTTGATCTGTCCTGTACCCGGGCAGGATGCCCCGGCTATGAATCAAAATCCGTATCGAGAAAGAGCGCTTCCACCTCGTCGCGCGCCCACTGGTTTTTGCGCAGAAACTTCAGGCTCGATTTAATACTCGGCTCCCAGTTGAAGCAGCGGATATCAATCAGTTTTCCCAGCTCCTCCCAGCCATAGTGGTCGACCAGTTGATTCAGTAAATTTTCCAGCGTAATGCCGTGCAGCGGATTATTCGGTTGTTCGTTCATGATTTCATCTCCACTGATCGGAACTAATGGGACAGGTATTTCGGAGGTATGGCCGACTTCGGAACAAAAGTTGCCGAAACACGACCCGTTTTATGAAAACGGATCACCGCCACCACCGGCTCTGTGGGCACCGGATCGGGAACCTCCACCTTAAAGGGGCCGGATTTCAGCATTCGGCCTTTATAGGTCCAGCTGATCTCCACCTGGTTCTGCTCATAAGCCCGCACCGGAATGAGCGTGGAAAAGAAACCCTGAGGCGCGATGTAACTGCAGGAAACCACCCGGTGATTTTCAATCACCCGCAGTTTAACATCCCGGATCGGATCATCGGTGAGATTGCGGAACCCGCCTCCGACAATCTGCATGTCGGGATTTGCGCAGCCCGTCAGCAACAACAGAGGAGCGGCAATCCCCAACAGGACCCATCGGAAGATTCCCCGCCAGTTGAATGAAAATCCGTACGTAATCATGAAAGCATGCTGGCGAATTCCCGTTGAAAGAACCAGCTATTCCGATAGGATACGCCTTCATTTTTTAACGCAATACGCAATACGTTTGCTCGTTACGGAGAATTTCCCATGGCATGGACAGGTAAAATTATCGGCGGCGTGCTCGGCTCTCTGCTCGGCCCGCTCGGCACCGTCGTCGGCGTCGGCATCGGCCATCAGTTCGACAAAGGCGCCAACAAGGTAAAACAGATTTCGCAGACCTTCCAGGTCGCCTTCTTCGGCTGCCTGGCCAAAATGGCACGCGCCGACGGCAAAATTACGCAGGACGAAATTGATGCGGTCGAACACATCATGGCGCAGTTCCGCTACACCGGCGAAACCCGCCAGCAGGCCGTTGAAATTTTCCGCCGCGCCAAAGACGATCCGCATACCGCCGCGGACTACATCAACCAGCTCGCCGGCGTCATCCAGTTCAACCCGCAGATTGCCATGACCTTTATCGGCGCGCTGCATGCCGTGGCCGCGGCCGACGGCGCCATTCATGCCAACGAACGTGAAATCCTGCTGCAGGCCGAACGCGCCTTCCGCCTGCGCCCCGGCACCATCGATGCCATGCTCAACGGCGGATTCAGCGGCGGCGGAGCCGGCGCGGCGCGGCCCCGCGCGGTCCATGCCCTCGAAAACGCCTATAAAGTGCTCGATGTCGCACCCGATGCATCCGACGCGGAAGTCAAAAAAGTCTATCGTCAGAAATGCATGGAATTCCATCCCGATAAACTCGCGTCCAAAGGCCTGCCCGAAGAATTCATGACCTATGCCCACGACCAGCTCGCCAAGGTCAACGAGGCCTACGACGTGATCAAAAAAGAGCGCGGACTGTAGGAACCGCAAAAATACGAAGGGCACAAAGGTTTTTCCTTCGCGTCTTCGTGGTTAAAAGAGATCTTTTTTCCGCCGCAGCGCCGCAAACTCATCCGCCGACTTCACCTGCAGAAACGGGTTGGACTGTTTTTCTTTTTCCAGAGTCTGGAAAACCGCGGCGAGCGGTTCGGATCGGTATAAGGCCAGGCGCGCCTTCATCGCTTCATTCTCCGGATTCACCGAAAGCGCAAAGGCCGCGTTGTCTTCCAGATAATCATGCCCGCCGAAAATGATCGTTTCATCCGGCAGGGCTTTAATCGTTTCCAGCGATTGGAAAAACTGCCCGGCCGTTCCGGCCATCATGCGGCCCACCGCTCCGCCGATAATGGTGTCGCCGGCAAATACGATGCCCAGATCCGGGAAATAGTAGCTCTTGCACATCGCCAGGTGGCCGGAGGAATCAAACGACCGGCAAACGGTTCCAAGGATTGGAAACGTCCGGCTTGCCACTCCCGGACTGGTTGACTGAACGCCGAGTTGGTCCTGCATGGCGCGGCATCCGCCGGCATGGTCGCCGTGATTGTGCGTAATCAGAATATCCGTCAGCTGCAGCTTTTCTTTTTCCAAGGCTTGGAAAATCGGCGCCGCTTCCCCGCAATCGATCAGGATCGCTTTGCCGTCTTTGCAGAGCAGATAATTAAAGGTGCCGTAGGTGCTGAGCAGCACCTGCACGACAATCAACTCATATTCGCCAAATGTATAACGCGCTCGGATCATGGTTCGGATTGAACCACGAAATACACGAAACACACGCAAAAACGATCCGGCTTTCGTGTCTTTCGTGTATTTCGTGGTTAGTCATAAAAAACCGCGAGCCAAATGGTCTTTTCCACTTTGGACGTCGCAGCCACGCGGTGCTTTTGATGGGCCGGAATCAAAACGTGGTCGCCCGGATTCATTTCCAATGAGCGATCCTCAAACTCCAGCACGGCCGACCCCGAAACCAGCAGCACCCATTCGTTCTGCTGCTGGTCATACCAGAAACCCTCCGGCGAAGCCTGCCCGTCGGAAACAATCCGCTCAATCCGCACCTGGGCACTTTCCGCCAGCACCTCAACCAGTTCCTCAGGCAAATCCTCGGAG
>JBFJYX010000282.1:0-4323 GCA_041622415.1 Pontiella sp. | reverse complement strand
GTGATGGAAACCGAAGAGGTGCCGGAGATCCGGAGATCGCCGAGGGCCTGGGGCCCTTTTCCGAGAATAAGCGAATCCCTGATGTGTACCGTTCCGTTGGTCACAACGATTCGGCCGATGCTGTCTTTGCTGGAGGCGGCGACCAGGCCGTTAGAGCCCATCACCGACAGAAAGCCGCCATTCATCACGTTCAGTGTTGCGACGCATCCGGGATTGTTCCCGATCAGAAAGGCGGTATTGGTGATCGCGGATGTGGTCGGCTCCATGCCGTACACGCTTCCTCCGTCAATGGTGAATCCGGATACGCGATCTTCCTCTTTGAATCCCATGCGCATGCTGAACACCTCGAGGCTTCCGGAAGAGTTGACGAGCAGCTGAACCGGGACGGACCCGTAGGTATCCAGCCATAACTTGTCCGTGATGGCGGGGCCGCGCACAACGACGGTGTAGTCATTCGTCTGCCGGTCGTGGTTGAGCCGCACCGTGGTGTTGCTCGCAGGATATCCTCCGGCCCAGTTGGTCGGCACATCCCAATAGCCCGAGACATCGCCTTTCCATGTGGTTACGGCCAGCACCGCGCGGCTTTGCACCAGCAACAGCAGGAGAAACAGTATCAGATGACATTTTTTCATCGTATATATCCACTGCAGCGGTTGAGGAGAAGGATGATGCAGTCTGCAAATGTGAATATATTATACGTATTTATAAGGCCGACCGTCAAGGGCGGCCGCGCTGGATTCGGGCGGCGACCGGCGCCGGGTGCCGGTATACGAAAAAGCGGTCAGCAAAACCCAGCGCAGCACGCGGGCAGGGACCTTATCTTTTGCCCGCGGATCAAGGGTTGTGTGAAGCGACGGGTGCCCCGTTTACCAGCCTCTTTCTTTTTTCTTAATGACCCATTGGTATTCGGCATGATCCGATTCTTCTACTGCGATCGACAGGGGCGAACCGCCGTTCAGTGTGTAAAGATTATTTATTTCGGCATACCAGTGTTCATCGTTCATCTGACCATTTTGCCGGAAAAGTGAAGGGCCGATGTCGGATCTGCCGTATATGTATAGCGAGCGCATGGATGTCGGCGTATTGATATTGAAACCGACGGGGGGTGCGGGCCACAGGGTATCCATCACTTTGAATGAAATAAACTCGAGTGCTGACGCCTCCCCGTTTTCGGAATGGGTATAAAACTGAAGCGGATCATCACCGGTTGTACGGTGCCGGGATTCTGCAGGCAACGGGTGAATCCGGCATTGTTCGAGAAACTCCAATTCAGGAATGGATTTGCTCAAAGAAGGGTCGCCCAGTTTTTCTGCCAGATCGTCCATTGCCCATTGTGCCTGAGACGCTCTATGGGGCTGGGCATATGCACATGCATATTTCAGCATTTCTCTTGCCCGTAGGGGTTGTCCTGATTGTTCTGCAACGAAGCCGAGTTCGATCGCCTGATACAGGTTTTTCGGAATATGATGCTGCACTCGATCGGCAAAAGAAGCGAAGAGGTTCTGATCCTCTAATTTCCTGAATACCCGACTCAGGATCAGGAGTGCAGGTTCATTGATGTTTTCATCATTAAGGAACCGGCTTAAAACCTCGCATTTTTCATCGGCCGTAAAGTGATTGATGTAGAGCGCTTCCATGAGGGGACGATCAAGGCGGGCAGCATGATCATCCCTTGATTTGATACGAAGTTCTTCTGCATTCCTGGTCAGGCGCAGGTATTGGTCTGACTGCCGGCTGACCACCCACCCGCGTTTTTCCAGTGTATGCTGAATGGATGAAAACGTGTCCTTCGGTGATCCGTCGGGCTTAAAGCGGATCAGGCTGGTCTGGTGCACCAGGGGGTCTGAGCCGGATAGGTGCATCGTGATGAGCTCCGGTTGAACGGGCAGGGAGAAAGGGGCCTGGTTCCGGCCGTAGAGATAGTCGGGAAGAGCCGGGAGCTGATTGAAATTTCCCCAGGCGTTCAGGCCGCTCCTCGAAAGTTGACTGATTATCTTCAGCAGTTCATTGGCCTCGGCGTGATGTTTCACCGTCGGTGAAAAGATTCCAAATGCTGCGATGCGGGTTCCAATAGAATAATGCGTTCTGAAACTTGCAAAGGGCAGCGTGGTCCAGCGGGTAATGGCGCTGCGCGGTGTGCTGACCGAAACGTTCACATCCAACGAATGCATGCCGCCGAAGGGAAGTGAAATGCCGCTGATGCGGTCTTCGTGGAACTCAATAAGCAGTCCCGGGAAATTCGTCGATGGATGACGGCTGCTGTCTGCCGGGTAATATGTGACCAGCTCCACACCGTTCAGTTTTTGCAAATGATCAGCAAGTTGTCGTGAGGTCTCAGCTAATATGGGGTGCCTGCTATGATTGATAACGACAATCTGGTTGCGATCTGTGTAGAAGTATCCTTCTCCATAGGAACTGCTGCTGAGGTTGATTTCCGCCTGCGAAGATGCCGAGATATCGAGATGGGCGTCAGAGCGCAACGGGTTGTTTTGCTTTGATGATGGCCAGTGGCGGACGTTATCGGAGGTCGATCCGAAAGGAACTTCAAAAATAAGGATGACCGAAGCGGTCAGGCCCAGGCCGATGATGCGCGTGGCCTTGACAGATACGGGATGTTCGGTTGGTTTGAGCATCAACCCGAAGATCACAAAAAGGACGGACAGCAAAGGGTTGAAAAGAAGGAACGTCGCAATCCAGAAAATCCTGGTCGTCCGGCTGTTTCGCAGGATGGGAAAAAGGGATGGTGTTCCGATTAATTTCCTCAACAAGAAAAGCCATATGACGCAATAGCCCGCCGTAAGTATATAGACCCATCCCATACAACCCCCTTTAATTGAATAGAAAGCTATTTTAAAGATTGGGCGTGGTCAAGGACGCTTTGTCTGTTCGCCGGCTAGCGGTCGAAGAGGAGGCGCTGTCCGCGCAGTGCGGTGTTGATTTCGCAGTTGGTGTAGGCGATCTCGCCGTTGACGAAGGTGGTGTCGACGGAGGATTTGAAGGTGACGCCTTCGAAGGGCGACCAGCCGCATTTGTATTTGATGTTGTCTTTGGAAACGGTGTGCGGTTTTTCGGTATCAATCAGCACGAGGTCGGCCCAGCAGCCTTCGCGGATGAAGCCGCGTTCCAGGCATTGGAAAATCCTGGCGGGATTGTGGGCGGTTTTTTCGGCGACCATTTCGAGGGGGAAGAGTTCGACGGCGGTGGCCATGGCGCTCTGGATGAGCGGAAGGCCGGAGGGGGCGGAGCCGTAGGGATTCAGCTTCTCTTCATAAAGATGGGGCGCGTGGTCGGTGCCGATGGTGTCGATGACGCCGTCTTTTACCGCCTGACGGAGTGCGGCGCGGTCGGCCGGCGTTTTGATCGACGGGTTGCATTTGATGAATGCGCCTTTTTCTTCGTAGTCGTCGGAAGAGAACCAGAGCATGTGGGGGCAGGCCTCGCCGGTAATCTTTTTGTTTTCCACGGCGCCGGCTTTGAAGAATTCGAGCTCTTTGGCGGTGGTCAGGTGCAGCACATGAATCTGCGATCCATATTTGGTGGCGAGCTCATAGGCGAGTTTGGTGGAGACATAGCAGGCTTCTTCGGAACGGATTTTCCAATGTTCGGAAAAGGGGATGGCCTCGCCGTATTTTTCGCGCGCGGCTTTTTCATTTTCGCGAATCGTGTTGGTGTCTTCGCAGTGCAGGGAAATCGGCACTTCGATCCGCCCGAAAATATTTTCGAGCTGCTCGGTGCGGTCGACCAGCAGGCCGCCGGTGGAGGCGCCCATGAAGAGTTTGACGCCGCAGACCTTTTTCGGGTCCATGGCGAGCAGCTCGTCGATGTTGGTATTGGAGGCGCCGAGGTGGAAGGAATAGTTGGCGATGCATTTGGTGGCGGCCAGGGCAAACTTGTCTTCGAGCACGGCGTTGGAAATGGCGGCGGGTTTGGTGTTCGGCATTTCCATGATGGAGGTGACGCCGCCGGCGACGGCCGCACCGCTTTCGGAATGCATGTCGGCTTTAACTTCAAGGCCGGGCTCGCGGAAGTGGACGTGGCAGTCGATCATGCCGGGCAGCAGGGCCTTGCCTGCGGCATCGATGATGCGGTCCGCTTCGCCGGGCAGGGAAGGGGCAATGTTTTCGATGCGGCCGTTTTTAATTAGAACGTCGCCTTCGCGGATTTCGCCCTCGTTGACAATGCGTGCGTTGGTGATGAGTGTCGTTTGCATGCGGGGCAGAATACGATAGCGGCGAAGTTTTTAAACCACGAAATACACGAAATAAACGAAAACGGTTCTATTTCGTTTGGTTTGCATCTTTCGCGGCGGGTTCAGGTCAGGAT
>JBFJYX010000281.1:0-4340 GCA_041622415.1 Pontiella sp. | reverse complement strand
CCGCCAGCAAAACCGACCCCCCCGCTTTCCAGACATTGGAACCCAACCGCTTTGACCCGAACAGTCCCACCGCAACCTCCTTGCTTAGTAAGCAAAGTGTAACAGGCCTCACAAACCATGGAACAAAAAAGGGCCGTCACCCCGGACTTTCATTTCCCCGCCGGCCGCAGCCCCGCACGCCTTCCCATACGGTGAACCAGCCGACGGCTCACCCCTGAAAACCGCTCGATTTCCTAACAAACCGCGCCTTTTGCTCATTTTGAGTTATTAACACCCTTGTTTCTGTACGATCGTTCAGTTATATAGTTCTCCACAGTCAAGGCAGAGATACGCCACACGAAATACGCAGTAGGAACCATGCCCAGAAAAATTAATTTAGCTGAGAAAATTGAACAATTACGCGCCTTTTACGATGCCGAAGGCCGCGCGCCGAGCTATGCCGAAATGGCCGAACTCTTCGGCTACAAGTCCAAAAACGCCGTCTACGGGCCTGTTAATAAGCTGTTGAAACTCGGATATCTCGATCGGGGCAGCGATAACCGGCTGTTATTAACCACCAAAATCACCGGATCGACCAAACTGCTCGGCTCCGTACAGGCCGGCTTCCCTTCCCCCGCCGAAGAAGAGCTCGTCGACACCATCAATCTCGACCAGTATCTCGTCCGCCGCCCCGAGGCCACCTACCTGCTCACCGTCAGCGGCGAATCCATGATCGACGCCGGCATCCAGCCCGGCGATCTCGTACTGGTGGAAAAAGGCGGCGCCCCGAAAAACAACGATATTGTCGTCGCCCAGATCGACGGCGAATGGACCCTCAAATATTTCGGGAAAGACGAAACCGGCGTCTACCTCGACCCCGCCAACCCCAATTTCACCCGCATGCGCCCCGAACGCACCCTCACCATCGGCGGCATCGTCAAAGCCGTCGTCCGCAAATACAGCAACTGATTCAAGAAGGAGAACCCCATGAAAGCACTGAAAAACCATCACCTGCCCTACAACACCCTCAGCGGCTGCCTCGAAGCCCATTTCGGCGACCGCACCGCCCCGCGCGATTCACGCCGCACAGAACCCCGCAACTACCGCGAGCCGGAACAGGGATTCAAAACCATCCTGTTCCAGTCCCTGCCCCTGCAGCTCGACTATATGTCCGCCCGCCGGAAAGGTTCCGCCCACAGATCACACCGATTGACGCAGATAATAAGCTTATTTAAATAAAATTCCTGCAGACGAATACCCCCCGGACATTCCCAGGATAATCTGCATGATCTGCGGGCTTTCCTTTCATCCTGTGAACAATGAAAACCCCATCATCAACGCCTCCTTTCCGCAGGCGATCCTGCATGTAGACGGCGACGCCTTCTTCACTTCCGTCGAGCAGGCGATGAATCCCGACCTGCAGGGCAGGCCGGTCGTCAGCGGCAAAGAACGCGGCATTATCGCCTGCGCCAGCTATGAAGCCAAAAAACTCGGCATCAAACGCGGCGTCGGCCTCTGGGAGGCCCGCAGAATGTGCCCCGACCTGATTGTGCTGCCCAGCGACTACGAAAGCTACAGCATCTACTCCAAGCGCATGTTCGAAATCATGCGGCGCTTCACCCCCGTTGTAGAGGAATATTCCATCGACGAAGGCTTTGCCGACATCACCGGCCTCCGCCGCCTCCACCACATGTCCTACCCCGACATCGCCAAAAAAATACAGGAATCCATCCACCAGGAGCTCGACCTGACGGTCTCCGTCGGACTCAGCCTCTCCAAAGGGCTGAGCAAAATCGCCTCCGACTACCGCAAACCCCACGGCATCACCTGCGTCCGGGGACGGCATATCCACCTCTTCCTCCAGCGCATTCCGCTCGAAGAAGTCTGGGGATTCGGCCGCAACACCGTCAACCTGCTGCAAAAACACGGGCTCCGAACCGCCTATGACTTCGTGATGAAACCCGAAAAGTGGGCGCAGAAACTCCTCGGCAAACCGGGGCTCGAAATATGGCACGAACTGCGCGGCGTCAACCTCCTGCCCGTCACCCCGAACCCCAAACCCGCCAACGTCAGCATCGGAAAAGGCAAAACCTTCAGCCCGCCCTCCTCCGACAAAACCCTGGTCTACGCCAAGCTCGTCCGCAACGTCGAATCCGCCTTCATCCGCCTGCGCCGCCACAAACAGCGCACCAAAGAAATCTACGTGGCGCTCCGCCTCAAAAACTATGAACAGTTCGGCCTCGCCGCCCTGCTCAACCGCGCCACCGACTCCACCCAGGAAGTCCTGCCCGTAGTCAAAGAGCTGTTCGAAAAAATCTACCGGCCAAACCTCGAATACCGCACCACCCAGATCTGGCTGACCCGCCTCCAGACCTCGGAAACCACCCAGTTCGACCTCTTCGAAGACCGGCTTAAAGTCGACCAACTCGAAAAGCTGGCCCAGACCATCGACGAAATAAACGCCCGCTTCGGAAAACACAAAGTACACGCCGGCACCGCGCTCAAAATCCAGGACGCCCCCAAAACCGACCGCGCCGAACTCCCCTGGCGCAAACTCAACCTGCTGCCCGGCGAAACCGACCGCCAGCGGCTCTACCTGCCGCTCCTGCAGCTGAAGCTCAAACCCTAGCCTCTTCAGTCGTCCAGCGTATAGACGATCGGCTCAATCGTACCGTCTTCGCGGAACGTCATTTTATCAAAACAGGCCGACCGGCGGTGGAAACTGCCGTCGTTCACATCGCCGCGGTGATAGAAGAAATACCACTCGCCCTTGAACTCGATGGCGGACGCATGGTTCGGCGCATCCGGCGCCGCCGGCGCCAGCAGCCCTTTATATTCCGCATACTGCGGCAGCGGCTCATCCGCCATCCAGTAGTGGGTCTCTTTGCCGACGCGGCCGTGGAAATAATAGATGCCCTTGCGCTTAAACACATGCACCGCTTCGTTCACCTGCTCCTCACTCAGGCGCACCCACGGCCCGTCCAGCTCAATCATATTGTCCTTCAGCTTTGCACCCATCACATGGCGGCCTTTTTCGCCGATATTCACCTTGGTGTCGTTGCCGTAGATATAAGCCTGCCCGTCATCATCCACAAAAACCGTCGGATCGAAAATCGTGCAGATTTTATCGCTCACTGCCGATTCCCACGGACCGACCGGCGTCCGGCTTTTCGCCACGCCGACATAGGTTTTGTTATACGGGAAATAGTAGTAATACCAGCCGTCTTTAAACGCCGCATCCGGCGCATTCATCTGGCCGTGCGCATACTCGAAACCCGGGTCCGTCCGCGGCCGCAGCACCACGCCGTGGTTTATCCACGTCTTCAGGTCCGACGACTCCAGCACAGAATAGTCCTGCATGGTGCCGAATCCGGTTGCACCCTCCACATCGCGCGAACAGTAGACATACACCTTGCCGTCAAAAACCTCTGCCGACGGATCGGGCGTATAAATAAAGCCTTCACTGCCCTTTTTCACAATCGGGTTCGCATTCGCCGCTGCGGCGGAAATCAGGGCCGCCGCCCAAATCATATAAACTGTTTTCATCTTAATCCTTTCGAGCTCTCTCCCGGAAAAGGTATGCCCACAGAAACCGATCCGGAATCCCCGCGCAGTTTTCCCAGTAATACAGCGCCCTAGCCCGCCCGATCCAGCTCCGGCTTGCAGAGCTCATAAAAATCGCACATGCCGCAGTTGGCCGGGTCATGCGTCAGCTCCCACTCCTCTTTCGGCAGCGGTTCATTCGCCTCGCGGTCATGATCCACCAGGTATTCCGTCATTTCGCCCACGGAATCGCTCATGATCTGCTTGGTTGCTTCCAGTTCCGCCGCCGAAATCTGGAACGGCAGCACCTGGCCTTCGTTCAGGTATTCCACATAGAGAAAAATCTGATCCAGCTGCGCGCCGTACTTCACCATCGCCCACAGCGCATAGAGCGAAAGCTGCAGCTTATGCTGGTCCGCCTTGATCTTTCCGGCCTTCCAGTCGTGGATATGGACTTCGTCGCCGATACGGTAAGCATAGTCCGGGATGGAATAGATCTTCACGCCCTCATAAACAAAGTGCTCCACATCGCCGCCGGTCTCCGGCGTGGCAATCTGGAATTCCTGCTGCGGCTGAATGGTTCCGATCCGCGGCAGCACCAACTCGATAAAATTCTGAATGCAGTTCCGGATCTGGGCGGCCAGCGCGCGTTTGGCCTCCTTCTCCTCTTCGCCGGCGAGTTTGCCGTAGTAGTGATCCCGCAGGCAGCAGTACTGCTTCGGGCTGTGCCGCCAGTTGCCTTCCAGCGACTCGTTCCACTTTTTCGTCATGAACGGCCGGGCGACCGCGTTCCAGGCCTCGTCGGCCGTGACGGTTTT
>JBFJYX010000280.1:0-4348 GCA_041622415.1 Pontiella sp. | reverse complement strand
ATCGGCACGATGACGACAGGCCAGGAAGAGGAGAGGCGACGATTGGCGCGTGAACTCCATGACGACACCCTGCAAGCGCTCATCGCCCTCAACCAGCGTATCCACCTTGCCCGTATTGCAAGGGACGATGCCACTCCCGGCGATTCGCTCGCCGAAATTCAGGAATTGACGACGACGACCATCCAGAACCTGCGCCGACTGACCCGCGCCCTGCGCCCGATCTATCTCGAAGACCTCGGCCTGGTCTCAGCGCTCGAAGTCCTGGCACGGGAAACTCAGCAACTGAGCGGCGTGACGGTCGAATTTCTATTGGAAGGATCACCGCGCCGCCTTTCTTCACAAACAGAACTTGCCTTGTACCGCATGACCCAAGAAGCATTGAATAATGTTGTGCGTCATTCCGGTGCCGGCGAATGCCAGCTGGAAATAAACTTCACGGCCGATCAGACCTGCCTGCAGGTATCCGATAACGGTGCCGGTTTTGTCCCGCCCGAAAGCCCATCCGACCTGGCGCCGCAGGGGCACTTCGGCCTGCTCGGCCTGCACGAACGCGCCGAATTGATCGGTGCTGTGCTTGAAATTGATTCTTCCGAAGGAGGCGGTACCCGCATTCGGATCACGCTCGCAGAGGCGGCCCGTGCCGCCCATTCCCCGCCGTAAAATCAACTATGATGTTGGGAACGTCCTGATTTTTTCTCATTCTTTTGCTTTGGTATGTAACATCAGTAATTCGAGGAGCCTATATGGACCATCACGATCATCACGAAAACCAGGAACAAGACGACCATCACGACCACCACGCACACCATCTGCCTGAGCCTCAGACACACGCACGGCACGAAACGCCGTCTCACGATGAGCATAGCAGCCATGATGCCCAACCCGACGAACACGCCGCTCACGGCATCGACCACACCGGCCACGAACTGTTGTTCCGCAACCGTTTCTGGATCTGCCTGGCGCTGACCATTCCAGTCCTACTTTACAGCGAAATGCTGCAGATGTGGTTCGGTTTCATGATGCCCGCTTTTCCGGGCAGCCGCTGGATGGTGCCTGTGTTTTCCGTCGTGATCTTTTTCATCGGCGGTGTGCCGTTCCTGCAGATGGCCGTGCCGGAATTCCGCAATAAACGACCGGGCATGATGGCGCTGATCTCTCTGGCAATTTCGGTCGCCTTCGTGTACAGCTTTTTCAACGAGTTCTTCTCTTTTGGAGAGACGTTTTTCTGGGAACTGGTGACGCTGATTGACATCATGCTGCTGGGCCACTGGCTCGAGATGCGCAGCGTGCGCCAGGCGAGCGGCGCCCTGAACGAACTGGCGAAGCTGATGCCCGACACCGCCGAACGGCTGGTCGACGGCGGCGGCACCGAGACCGTCCGCGTCAGCAGCCTCAAGAGCGGCGATTTATTGCTGGTCCGCCCGGGCGCCAGCGTACCGGCGGACGCGGAGGTGGTAGACGGTTCGTCGTCCCTGAACGAAGCCATGATCACGGGGGAGTCGAAACCGGTGAAAAAGAATCCGGGTGATCCGGTTATCGCCGGGACAATCAACGGCGACGGTTCGCTGCGGGTCCGCGTGACCGCCACCGGTGACGAAACTGCGCTCGCCGGCATCATGCGCCTCGTGCTTGAAGCACAGTCCAGCAAATCGCCGACGCAGGTGCTGGCGGATAGGGCCGCCGGCTGGCTGTTCTACGCCGCGCTGGTTGCCGCGGCGCTGACTGCGGTAGGCTGGATCATTGCAACAGGTTTTGATGTCGAAATGATAAAGCGCGTCGTGACGGTGCTGGTGATCGCCTGCCCGCACGCCCTCGGCCTGGCTGTGCCGCTCGTTGTGGCGATCAGCACATCGCTCGGTGCGCGCAATGGCGTGCTGGTGCGCGACCGGCTGGCACTCGAAACCGCACGCGAATTAGATGTGATCGTTTTCGACAAAACCGGCACACTGACCCTCGGTTCTTTCGGGGTGGTCGGCACGGCGGTCGATGGAATGGATGAGGCGGAAGCGCTGCGCCTGGCTGCCGCGGTCGAAGGCGACTCTGAACACCTCATCGCCCGCGGGATCCGGGAGGCGGCAAAAACCGTTGGAGGACCACTCCCGAAGGTCGATTCGTTTGAAGCGATTAAGGGCCGCGGAATCAAGGCCATATCCGGCGACAAGACCGTTTACATGGGCGGCCCGCGTTTACTGGAGTTGGTTTCCCCGGAAATCCCGCAGGTCATCAACGCTTTTGCGTCGACGGCTAATGCCAAAGGGCAGACCGTTGTTTACCTGGTCGTCGATGGCCGGGCAGCAGCTGTTTTTGCTCTGGCAGATGCCGTGCGGCCGGAAAGCCTGCAGGCCGTGAAAAAACTGCGTGACAGCGGCATTGAAGTTGCCATGCTGACCGGCGACAGCCGCCAGGTAGCCGAAGCGGTGGCCGGAGAACTGGGGATAGACCGCGTCTTTGCCGAGGTGCTGCCGGAGCATAAAGACGAAAAGATTCGCGAACTGCAGGCTGAAGGGAAAAAGGTCGCGATGGTGGGGGATGGAGTGAACGACGCGCCCGCGCTGACTCGGGCCGATATCGGCATAGCGATCGGCAGCGGTACGGACGTCGCCGTCGAATCGGCCGACATCATCCTCGTGAAAAGCAATCCGCTGCACGTTGTACGGATTGTGGAACTCAGCCGGGCGACGCACGGCAAAATGATCCAGAATCTCGTCTGGGCGACGGGGTACAACGTCGTTGCGATCCCGCTGGCCGCCGGCGTTCTGGCGCCCTGGGGCGTGCTGCTCTCACCGGCGGTTGGTGCTCTGTTGATGTCGCTGAGCACCGTCGTAGTGGCGATCAACGCGCAGTTCTTGCGGCGGCAGGCTTTTTCATAGGCGTCAACCACCGGTTGACCCTTACGGCAGCGTTTTTATAAATTCGAACAAATCCGCCAGGTCCTGCTCCCCCAAGGACCAGCGCGGCATGTCCCGGCTGAGCCGGGCCCCATCTGGGTGACGGCCTTCGACGACGGCTTCCGTGAATGTTTCAATCGAATATTCACTCCCATGCTCATCGTCATGACCGGTACTCTCGTGGTCATCGGCACCTGTCTGGCCTTTGAGTGCAGAATACCGGATATCCGGTGCATCCATTGTCGTCATGTGCATGATGTGCGGACCGCCTTTTCCGTCCTCGCCGTGACAGGCGGCGCAGGTCAGCCTGCGATTCATCATCATCCCGCCGGAGCTTCCACTACTGTACGAGATTCGCCTGCCGTTTTCATTGACGCCTGTGTAATAGATGCGCTCGCCGTTGCTTTCAAACTGCTGGAAAGGGCTGTTGACGAGGCAGGCTGCAAGCAGGAAAACTGCTGCAACCAGGATTAGTATGGAGCGGAGGAGTGGTATGCGGAAGATCATAGGGATTTTATGAGGGTCGCGTGCAAGATGGGTCGCCCGTAGGCTATACGGGTCGCCCAGCGGGTGACCCCTACGGATTGACGATAAATATGCCGGTCATGCCCTGGTTGTAATGCACGCCACTATCCGTAAAACAACCGAGTTCCCACGTGCCGGCCATATCTTCCGTGACCGTAAAGTTGATTGTGGCATCTTCAGCGCCTTTTGGCATCAGGACCATGAAGCCGTGGTCCATCTCTTCCATACCGTGGTCGTCAGATTCCATATCGCCTTCCGACATCCCACCCATCACCATAGGTTCGGAGTTTTCAAACAGGTTGTGCTCAAAACCACTCGGCATGCCGTCCATCATCATGGCATTTTGCCCGATCATGAGTTCGTGGTTCAGCGCACCGGCGTTTTTGAGATGGATCGTGACTTCCTGCCCAACCTGCACTTCGAACACGTTCGGCGTAAATGCGAATTCAGACATTTCTATGGTGAATTCCGCCGGAGCAGGGGAACCGCTGCATGCTGCAAGCGCTAAAATTAAAAGGACGAAAACCAGAATGCCCAATCTGCGTATCATTTGCTGCCTCCAGGTTTGAAAATCGGAAATTGCAAATAGCATATCCCCAACGATAGGAAAGCGGCATGGGCATTTTGGCGCGTTCCGAACGCGCCGTTTTGCCTGCTAAATGCGAATCGACCCCGATTTGTCCTGCTTCTGGAGCTTTTGAAGCAAGTCCAAGGCTTCCTGCCGCAGTTCGACCCGCCTGCGGGTCGCCTCGGCCACTTCATCAATAATCGGAAAACCGTACCAGACGATTCCGGTGCCGAACAATACGCCGGTAACCAGGCGCATCCAGGCGTTGAACGAACCCCACGCGTTTCCGATATAAAAATCTTTAGGAAAAACGTTGCCGGTTAATTCGGCAAGCCATGCGTTCGTATAACGGAATCCCTGTTCCAGT
>JBFJYX010000279.1:0-4363 GCA_041622415.1 Pontiella sp. | reverse complement strand
TGACCAGGCGCCACTGGTCGGTCATCACCGCGCACCGGCGCCATTTAATGGGATCCACCACGCGCTGCGTTTCCACCACGAGTGCGCGCTCCGGCCAGGCCGCGCCGTCGGTGTAGAGCAGGTCGCGCAGGCTGGTGCCGTCATATTCGGTTTCCGGTGCATTGAGCCCGCACAAGTCGATAAACGTCGGCAGGATGTCAAAATGCGCTGTGATGTTTTCAATCGATTTGCCGGCTTCGATCTCTCCGTTCGGCCAGCGGATAATGAAGGGGACGCGGTGACCGCCGTCGTATTCCGAATTTTTCATGCCGCGCATGCCGCCGTCATAGCCGCGGCCGTCATTCAGCCCGCCGGCCGTGCCGTTATCGGTCATGAATACCAGAATGGTATTGTCGGCCAGACCCTCGCGGTCCAGAAAATCCATCAGCTTCGCCAGGTTATCGTCAATGTTCGACACCATGCCGTAAAACTCGGGATAGGAGACCTGCGGATTGCCTTCATACGGCTCGCTGTATTCCAGCGGGCAGTAGAGCGGTTTGTGCGGTGCGTTGGGCGCGATATAGGCAAAGAACGGCTTATCTTTGTTGGCCTGGATAAACTTCATCCCTTCTTCAAACCAGATATCCGTGCAGAAGCCTTTAAACCGCTGGAGCTTGCCGTTGACCACATAGGTGTCGTCAAAATAATCGTTGCCCCAATAGTCCGGGGCCTGGCCGACGCCGCCCGCCTGGTGGTAGACGCAATGCTGGAACCCGCGGTCTTCCGGACGGTAGGGATAGCAGTCGCCCAGGTGCCATTTACCGAACATGCCGGTGGCATAGCCGTTCCGGCCGAAGATGTCGGCCATGGTCACTTCGCGGCGGCGCAGCATACTGCGCCCCTGCACTGTGTGCCAGACGCCGACCCGGTCGGAATAGCGGCCGGTCATCAGCGCCGAGCGTGTCGGCGCGCAGGTGGGATCCACATGAAAATTATTCAGCAGCGTGCCCTGGCTGCGCAGCTTATCAATCGTCGGGGTTTTGATGGCGGGGTTTCCTGTGAAGGCCAGATCGCCATAGCCCTGGTCATCGGTAATCACCAGTACGACATTGGGCTTCCCCTGCCCGCTTTTCCAATCTTTGGAAAACGCCGGCAAAACCATCAGGCCGGCGATCAGAACGGTGGACATGACATATTTCATTTTCATTACGACTCCCTGGATTATTTTTTAAATACAAAAGCGCACAGGCGGTGGGCCGGTATTTCAACGGACCTGGTTTCATCCCCGATCCGGATGCCGGTGGCCGCCGGCTCGTTCGAATTGTTCTCGAGGAACAGCACCAAACGCTCATCGTTGGCGACCGCGATCGCCGGATTTTTATTCGGCGTCTCCACCTTCAGCAGCTGATCGCCCGGGCGGATAAACCGGCTCAGCAGGGCGATCGGTGCAAAGTCGCTGGTATAGATCACGTCACCGGTTTTACGGTCAATGCGAACCAGGCTGTTCTGCTTCCATCCCCAGCCGCTGGTGCTGGTTTCATTGAGCACCATATTCCAATAGCAGTAATTTTCGCAGCCGCCGTTCAGCCACATGGCCACCTCGCCGAAGCGGGTGCGCGCCTGTTTCATACTGTTCGCCCCGTTCCAGCACTTGCCCTCCGTATGCATCAGCGGCAGCTCCGGATAGGTGGCGGTCAGATAGGCGAGATGCGCCGGAGCCGCATACTGCATGCCGACGCCGTCCACATCGTTCGCCGCATCCAGCGTCATGAAGGTTTTGGCATCGCCGCGTTTTCCGCGGAAGGTGCCGGCCCAGATTTCCGCCTGCACTCCGTCCTTTTTGAACCGCGGGCGCATGTGATTGGAAACCAGCTCGGCCATCTGTTCCGGCAGCATGTTGCAGCCCGGGTAGATCGGGTTCATATCGGTTTCGTTCTGAACCAGAATCCGCTCCACGGGCACCCCGTGTTCGGCATAAGCCTGGACATAGCGGGAAAAATAGAGCGCGTAGGCCTCGTAGATTTTCGGATCGGATTTCAGCACGTTATTGGGATCGTTCGGATTTTTGGCCTTCTTCGGCCCGGCATCGGTCGTATCCATCCGGCCGTTCTCTTTCATCCAGCCCGGCGGGCTCCAGGGCGACGCAAAAATGCGCAGGCCGGGATTTTCCGCCTGCGCCGCGAGAATAAACGGGATCACCGAGGTCGTATCGCGCTCCACCGAAAAATGCTTCATCGCGTAGTCTTCCGGCGTTTCGCTGTAGCTGTAGGCACTCAGCCCGAAATCCGACGATCCAACCGCCGTGCGGCACAACGTGAGCCCCGCCCCTGTTTCAGGATTGAACAGCGCCGCGGCCACGGCCTTTCGTTTCGCTTTCGGCAGGCTCATAAACGCTTCGCCGCCGTTTTCATTAAACGCACCGCCGAGGCCGCTCAGCCCGGAGTGTAAAATCTCATCCGGTTTAATTTCCACCACCGGAGCGTCTCCGCGACCCGTCGACGGCTTGAAAGCCATTTGCTGCACGGGCTGCGCGCCCACATCCGCCTGGTCGGAAAGATCAACATAATATCCGGCGGCCGGCTGATAGGCCCCCGCCGAAAAAACCGCCAGTCCACAGATGCCGCCCACCAGCGCACCCTTGCCCACGAGCCAACCTTCTGAATGCTTCTTCATTTGCTTTCCCCGCTATTACCGTTTAAACGCCGCGATCCCGCGGTGCCCCTGAGGGCAGGTACCCTCCAGTTACAAGCTAACCAACGTACAGCAATCCCGGGGATTGGACATCCCTAATAAACACGACCCCGACAAACCGACGGGGGCGAAAAAGCGGAGCCGACCGCCCATGCGGTGCCGGTCCATATCGGCTGCGGGTGAAATGCGGCCGGCGGGGCGATGGGCTAGTCCGCACCCTCGGAGGATACATAGCTTTGAATCGCGTCCATCCCTTTGATCCGCTGATAGCGGCCCCGCGTCCGGGTGGCCACCCGGCTGAGTTTTTCGTCTTTGCCGGACCCGCCGTCCGCCGGTACAAAATGGATGATATTGAGGGTGTACTCCGGCTTTTTATTGCCCACGCCGCTTTTGCGGGCCGCCTGCGCATGGGCCTTGCTCTGCAGGTTGTCGAACGCTTCCACCATCATGTCCGGCGTGTATTGCGCAAAGGTTGAGCCGGTGGGCGGAGTCCGCGCCCCGGGAATGTAGGCATTCACCAGTCCGCGGTCACCGCGGGCAATCACACGCGGGGCCTGACCCTTGGCTTTGCGGCGTTCATTCTCTTTCTTGAAGAGCGCCCGTGCTTTCGCCACGTTTTCCCGGTATTTCTGCTGGTCCGATTCATCCCAGTCCCGCTCGCGGGTTCCGGTTTTATATTTCAGCTCATTGCCCCAGCGGCACGTAAGCAGAAAGACCACATCCGCCTGCTGCTGCATCGCCATCAGCGTCGGCTTCGCCCAGCCGCCCGGCGTGTTTTCCAGCGGTTCGATGGTAAAATCGCCGCTGATGCGGGTGCCGCCCGACCCCAGCGTTTTCGGCCCGTAGTCGTTGTCGCCCATGCCCTTGGACACGGCATTGAGCGGCTTGAGCCACGCATCCACCTTGGCCACATTGGCCGGGGAGGCCGATACCAGATCCGGGAAGAGCGTCATTTCGCCGCCGCCGTACACCGCGATATTGAAGAGCACCGTGGGATTCAGCCCCTCCAGAATGCGGACCAGCTCCGATTTGATAATGCTGTATGCCGGAATGCCGCCCATGTTGTCCTGCATCATGAAGGCCGAGGAATCCAGAATGATGAAGACCTTTTCCCCCCGGCTTTTAATGCCGAACAGATTCATTTCCGGCATGGAAAAGCCCAGGCCGCCCCCGCCGCCCAGGCCGTCGCCCGCCGCCCCGATGCCGCCTTTCACCCCGGTCACTTCCGGCATCTTAATGTCGGGCACCGCCTGGTTCAGTTTCGGCTGCACCACAATCCGCTTGCGCAGTTTGGGTTTCTGGGTCTTTTTCTTCTTCACGTTGACCGGTACCTGCAGCTTTTTCAGCTGCATTTTGGGCCGGTTCACCGGTTTTGCTTCAAATTTCTGTTCGTCTTTCTGAATGACCGTGACCGCCACAAATGAAAGCGCCAAAACAATCAGCAGCGCGTGAATCCCGATGCTCACCAGCATGGCACTCGATTTTGCGTGCTTGGCTAAATATCCTTTTTTCTTTCCCTTGGCCATCGTCCACCCTTCCTTCCATCCCGTACATCTGCTCTAAACAGTAAAAGCCCCATAGTAGACGGTTCAGCGCCATCCGGACACGACTTTTCACCGATTTTTAACCGAATGCGGTTTACTTCTTTTTCTTCCGGCCTTTGGAAAAACAGTGGGCCGGCGCTTCCTGCGGC
>JBFJYX010000278.1:0-4364 GCA_041622415.1 Pontiella sp. | reverse complement strand
TAATCGTGGCGCTGTTGTTCGCAATATCGATCGAGGTCAGCTTAATGCCCTTAAAATTTTCTCCGACGCGCAGCATAAAGCTGCCGGCTTCGCCCGGGATCGCCTTGAGATTCTGGAACCCGGCGCGGATATCCCCGGTTTCGGTCTCCAGCAGGTAGCACAGACGCATCTGCTGCTCCATTTTTTTGGCCGCCGCCAGCGCGGCGGCATCCTGCTGTTTCTGGCTCTCCTCCTCCTGGGCCATGGTGGGGTCTTCACCAAACGGAGAGCGCTCCGTGATCACGTTATAGCGTTCACGCTCGTACTCAACCGCACCGGCCGTCAGGGCAGTGACCGCGGTAATCAGCAAAATCTTCTGGATCAGTTTTCCAAACATTGGAAATTCCTTCTTCAAACTCAGGAAACAATGGGGACTGTCCCGCCATTCGTCAAGCCCGCTTCCAATCCTTGGAAAACAACGTTCCAATCCCTGGAATATTGCCGTCCCCGGCGGATTCTTCTACCTTCACCCCATGCCCGCCAAAACCATCATCATCACCGGTGCGAATTCCGGTATCGGCCGCGCCGCTGCCGCGCGCATCGCCGGCGAAGGGCATCGCGTCATCCTCGCCTGCCGCAGCCTCGAAAAAGCCGCCGCCGCCCGGGCGGACATCGGCGGGAATACGATCGCCGCCGAACTGGATCTCGCTTCGCGCAGGAGCATTCACGCCTTCACCGACTGGGTGCACCAAGAACTCGACCAAGTGGATGTGCTGATCCATAACGCCGCCGATTTTGATTTATCAAAAACTGAACGCGAAATGACGGCTGACGGATTTGAACGCATCTGGTTCACCAACCACCTCGCACCCGTTCTGCTGACCGATCGACTGATGGACCGCATCATCACCAGCCCGCAGGGCCGGGTCATCACCGTCTCCTCCAAAGGCCTGCTGGCCCATCCCTTCCAGACCGTGAACATCGATGATCCGATGTTCGCAACGCGCCGTTTCACCCCGGCGGCCGCCTACTACCAATCCAAACTCGCCCAGAACATGTACACCATCTGGCTGGCACAGCAGCTGTCCGGCACCATGGTCACCGCCAACGCCATCCGGGTCAGCAAGGTCAAAATCGACCTCGCCCGTTTCCCCGACCTGCCGCAATGGATGAAAAACCTTTATGCCCTGAAATCCCTGCTGGCCATCACCCCGGAACAGATGGCCGAAACCTATGCCCGCACCGCGCTCGATCCGTCGCTCCGGAACCGCTCCGGAACCCTGCTCGATCATCAACTCAAAGCCGTGCCCTTCCCCGCATACGCAAAAGACCCGCTCTGTATCGAACGGGTCATGATTCTCACCTACCGGCAGCTGGGCATTCAGCCGGCCGTCACCTTCAGCGACGCTTCCGGCCCAGCGGCACCGACAGGGTTCCGTTAAAGAACTCAATCAGGTGGCCCCGCTCAACCAGCCAGGCAATCGGCTTCAGCGCTTCCTTGGCCTCCGGCGACGCCGGGTCGAGCGAAGGATGCAGCACTTCCAACAGCTGCTGCCGCGTGGAACCCGGATTCTCCTTCAGGAACATCAGCACCTCGGCAATATTCGGCACCGTGTCTTCCGGTTTGATCGGATGCGGCTTGATGTGCGTGACAAAATTAATCTTACCCGCTTTGAACAGGTGCAGATGCATATGCCGGAACGCCGCGCGCATGGCAAACGACATCGTCAGCGGAAAACGGCTCTCTTTACTCCACATCCGCCGAATCGCAAACGTCACATCGCGATCCTCCAGCGACTGAGCAACCTTTGCCGGCACAATCGCCCGATGCGAGCGCTCATACATCGAAGGCACCTCTTTGGCAAAGGCCTGCTCGGCGCGCTTCTGGTCCAGCGGCTCCGCCTCGGGATCGGACTTCAGCTTATAAACGGTCTGCTTGCGGGCCTCTTCGCGCCACTGCTCAATGACCTCTTCATCCTTCACGATTTCGATGAAGCGCTTGTAGTCCTCGATCGGCATATTGGAAAACCGCGCGGCATGCACCTCCGCCACCTTTTCATTATAGCTGTGGTGGTTCGGCGGCCCCAGCAGGACACCGGTTTTGGTGCAGCGGGCCACGCCGGGAAAATTGCCGGCCGGCGGATCGGTTTCGATCTCCTCTTTATCAAACATGTCGCCCAGATGGTTCGACATGATGTGCTGCACCATCAGGTCTTCCGTCGATGCCACCGCCTTGCATTTTTTGCACTGATACAGATGAAAATCGCCGGCCTCCTTTGTGCACTCGATTTTAACCAGATACCCCTCGGCATCGTGAATCAGCAGGTTGGCCAGGTCCATCAGCGGAAAGGCCCGCCGGGTATGGTGAATCTGCCGCACCAGCGAAGCGAGGCGCTTCTGCTCCGGAAGAAAGGAAACACTGACCGGCAGCTCTTTCGCCGGCTCCCGCGGTTCGCGGCGCTCATGGTCTTCCCGGGGGCGCTCATCCCGGCGCGGGCGGCGCGCACGGTCGCGGTCATCGCGCCGGTCGTCGCGGCGGCCTTCCCGGCGCGGCGGGCGTCCATCGCGCTTCGGCCGCTCATCGAAATCCCGTTTGGAATAATGATTTTCACCCGGAGGCTTCCTTGCCCACTGCGGGACAAAGTTCAGATCCAGAATCACATCGCGCGCATCGCGCTCTTCGCGGGAATTTCTTTTATGTTCCATGGCAGCTACCGTGTATTTTAATATATTAATTGTGTCTGAGTTTAATTGATAATTGCCTTATGGAAAGCATTAACGCGTACGTAGATTCACCACCGCCGAACACATGAAAACCGAAACAAAAACTTTTCTGCACGTCGATATGGATGCCTTCTTCGCATCGGTCGAGCAGCGGGACCATCCGGAACTCCGCGGCCGGCCGGTCGTGGTCGGCGCCGCAGCCGACCGGCGCGGCGTCGTGGCGGCTGCCTCCTACGAAGCGCGCAAATACGGCATCCACTCCGCGATGCCCTCGCGCATCGCCAAACAGAAATGCCCCCACGCGGTCTTTGTCTCGCACAACATGGCCAACTATAAAGCCGTCTCGCGCCAGATCATGCGCATTTTTGAAACCTACACCCCCCACGTCATGCCCCTTTCCATCGACGAAGCCTTCCTCGACGTCACCGGCGCACAGCACCTCTTCGGCAACGGAAAAACCATCGCCGAAAAAATCCGCCGCGACATCAAAGAGCAGACGCAGCTGACCGCCTCCGTCGGCGTCGCCCCCAACATGTTCCTGGCCAAGCTCGCCTCCGACATGAACAAACCCGACGGCCTCACCGTCGTCCCCTTCGAACAGGACGCCATCGAAAAAATGCTCGCGCCCATGCCCATCGGCCGCATGTGGGGCGTTGGGAAAGTGACGCAGAAAAAACTGCTCTCGCTCGGCATTTCCACCATCGGCGACCTGCAGAACTTCGATTTCCAACGGTTGGAAAGCGCCATCGGCGGCCGGTCCGCCCGCGTGTTTTCCCGGCTCGCCCGCGGTATCGACCCGCGCGGCATCGGCACCGAGACCGATGAGAAAAGCATCTCCAACGAAACCACCTTCCGCCACGACGTCACCGACCGTGACGAAATCGAGGCCACCTATAAACGCCTCATCGACAAAGTCGGTGCCCGCCTCCGCAAAGCCGGCTTCTATGCCACCACCATTCACCTCCGCCTCCGCTGGAGCGACTTCACCACCATCACCCGCCAGACCAAAGTCTCCATTCCGGTCAACGACGACATCACCCTGCGCGAAGTCGGCATGGAACTGCTCAACGAACACCTGCGCCACCGCCCCGTCCGCCTGATCGGATTCGGCACCAGCGGGCTGACCGAATCCGATCAACCGCAAACGCTGCAGATGAACCTGTTTGACGCCCCGGACACCGCCGTGCACGAGAAGCGCAACCGCCTCAGCAAAGCCGCCGATGCCATCAAGGAAAAGTACGGAAAATCCAGCCTGCGCCGGGGCTCGGACCTGGGTTAAAATATTTTCAACCCTTTTTGTCCACAATACGGACCACCCTCCGTCGATTAGCAAAAGAGACTTTACTGGTTTCTTCTTCCTAAAGCGCCGCAGGGTCATACCCCTCTTACCCTGCGGCGCTTCTTTTTTTCTTTCACCGGCTCCACGAACCCCCGCCGACGGCCGGCATTCCGCCGATTAACCTTCCACCCATTGGAAAACCATATTAAAACGCCGGTCTTTTATTTGATTCATGCTTTTATATTGCAATATCCGGATAAACGGATATACACCCTTCCAATCTTTGGAAATGGAGGTTTTTCATGAATAAACAGAATTTTACGTCCGAGGCCGCCAACCGGTTTGCCGAAATGCTCAAAACCCAGGTGCTGATGCTCGACGG
>JBFJYX010000277.1:0-4436 GCA_041622415.1 Pontiella sp. | reverse complement strand
TATCCGCCCACCAATGACACCTTCGGCAATCGCTGCGCCCGAACCGCATCCACATCAGCCGCAGCGGCGACCGATTGTCATTGAACTGCGGAAACTTCCGGGTTGTTGTTCACCGCCATCTCAATGGCCTGGTCCAGCGTCAGTGCTTCCGTCGGCTGGACGGCCGATCGCCCGGACATCGCCCCGCAAACAAGCCATGCAGCCAACCAGAATGGATTGAGTTTCAGCGCCACGGTAAAACCCTATTTCAGCAGTTTTTTCAGGGCGCGGGCGGACGGAACCCGACCGGCGACTTTGACTTCGCCGTCAATGACGACCGCCGGGGTGCTCATCACATTAAACGTCATGATTTCGTTGAGGTCAGTGACCTTTTCGATTTCGGTATCGATGCCGAGTTCTTCAACGACTTCCTTGACCACTTTAGTGGTCTTTTCGCATTTCGGGCATCCGGTGCCCAGAATCTGAATTTTCATGGTTATCTCCTTGGTTACCAAATCAGGTTAAAGATCCATCCCGCGCTGCTGAACAGCACCAGCAGCGTCAGGAAAAACATCACCAGCAGACGCGGCTTCATCACCTGCTTGAGCAGCATAAATTCCGGCAGGCTCGCCGCCACGACGCTCATCATGAACGCCAGGGCCGTACCGACCGGCAGGCCTTTATCGAGCAGGCTTTCAATGGCCGGGATCACGCCGCTGGCGTTGGCGTAGAGCGGAATGCCCAGCAGGACGGCAGAAGGCACACTCCACCATTGTCCGTCACCGAGATTGTCGGTGATGACCGACTCCGGCACAAAACCGTGCAGTGCTGCACCGGCGCCGACGCCGATGATCACCCACAGCCAGATTTTGGAAAAGACGGACTTGAATTCATTCACGGCATACTGGTGCCGCTCCTGCCGGTTCGGCTTGTAGTGCGCCGCTTTCTCCAGCCGCTCTTTCATATCGTCACTCACCTCTTTATGCTCAATCGGTTTGAGGTGGCGGTCTGCTTTAATGAAATCGAAGAACATGCCGGCCAGCACGCCCGAAAGGATGCCGAGCGAAATATAGACCGCCGTAAACGGAACGCCGAGTGTGCCGCCCAGCAGCACCACGGCCACCTCGTTGATCATCGGCGAGGTCACCAGGAACGCCATCGTGATGCCCATCGGAATGCGCGCCTGCGTAAACGCCAGGAACAGCGGAATCGACGAGCAGGAGCAGAACGGCGTCACCGCCCCGAACGCCGCCGCCAGCAGATAACCGATAAAGCGGTGCTTGCCCTCCAGATGCGTGCGGATCTTCTCCGTATTCAGCCCCGCCCGCAGGAAACCGATCACATAGATCAGCACCAGCAGCAGCGCATAGATTTTCGACACATCCTCAATAAAAAAATGGACGCTTTCCGCCAAGTGGCTGCCCGCCTCCATACCGAACACACTGTACGTCAGCCAATCCGCCAGCTTTGTAAATACCTGTAACATGCCAAACTCCTGTTCACTTCCATATATTGGTCATTTGACCATTTCGCCAAACGATGTTCAAAAAAATATTATTTCACCAGCGCCGCCTGCGCCTTGGCATTGTTTTCAATGACGGCCTCGACACAGCTCATGAAATTCATGACGCACGGCACCCGCATCGTATAATATACCTGCTTGCCGCGCTTCTCGTCCTGCACAATACCCGCCTGCTTCAGCACCGACAGGTGCTTCGAGATCGTCGAAAAGTCAGCGTCGATCTGATCCACAAATTCGCAGACGCACATTTCGCCGGCCGACAGCTGCTCGGCCATCCAAAGCCGCGTCGGATGCGCCAGTGCCTTCAGCACCTTCGCCTTCGCCTCGTACAGATTTTTTTCTTTTGCGTTCATGAATAGTCCCTCAACTAATATTTGGCAAAATAGCCAAATGTTTAAATTTGGCAAGCCCGATTTCGGAAAAGTTAAAAAAGTAAATCCTGGAGTGCGGTGGCAAGCGAAGCGCGACACCGCTTTTGTGCACGCCGAGCATCCGCAAAGCGCCGTCGCGTCGCAAGCTCCTTGCCGGCGCACTCCAGAAAGAATCGGCGCACTCCGGAAAAATTACTCAGAAATCGTCCTGCACACGTATCCGATCGGTTTTAAACCGAGCCAATGTATTCACGAAGGAACGCTCGGCATTTCGTTCCAGCCACGCCTGAGAACACCATTCATAATTCGATGCATGCTGCACCACCCCATGATGAACCGGATTCTGATGCACATAACGCAACCGGGCGAAATAAGACGTCTGATGCGTGATGTGAGATTCCCAATAGTTATGCCAAACTTTGCGCCCCGAAACGCCTTCCATTCGGTTGAGCTTCTTGGCGCTGTATTCATGCAGGCGCGACAACATGCTTTTCAGCGTCGATGCATCAGCAGGTGAAACCGCAATAAAATGGTAATGATTATTCAGAATGGCCCAGGCCTGCAGTCGCCACTCAAACTGTTCCGCATACTTGAACAGCATATCCCGCAACATGGATAACTTTTCGGGGGAATTGAACAATCGATGTTTCCGGTAGGTGCCGGCAGTAACCATGTAGACGCCCTGTTCATCAAAACAGTGCATAGGCGCGTGCGGCCAATATGGAACCCCTTCGCTCATGCTGAAAGTATGCATCGTTCCGGAGTGCGGGGGCAAGCGAAGCGCGACACCGCTTTCGTGCACGCCGCGCGACGGTTAAAGCGCCGTCGCGTCGCAAGCTCCTTGCCGGCGCACTCCGGAACGTCTTTACACAATATATTCGCGCACACCAGCGAGTGAATCGAAGACGGGGACGCCGGCGGTTTCAAGGCGGGGGCGGCTGTTGTGTCCGTGGGCCACCAGCGCACAGCGGACGCCCATGGCTTCGGCGACTTCGTGGTCGTGCAGCGTATCGCCGATAAACAGCACATCGCCCGGATCGGTCCCCAGGCCGGCCATATACTTCAGCCCGTTTTCCACTTTGCCGTTGGCATAGATATCGTTGAGGCCGACGATGTCGTTAAAGCAGGGCGTCAGCTCAAAATAGTCAGTCGCCTCCCGCAGGGCCTGCTGTTCATAGGCCGAGAGCACCGCCTGCGAAAGTTCCAGGGATTGGAACTCGGCAATCAGCTCGCGCGCCCCGGGCTGCAGCGGACATTCAAACCGGCGGCGGGCATACTCTTCGATGAATTCTTCCGCCAGCTTGTTGTAGGGATCCTGCTCATAATCGAAGCCGAGCTGGCAGTAATAATCCGTGACCGGAAAGCAGAGCTTAGCCGTGTAGACGCCGCGGTCGATCAGCGGCAGGTTCCGCCGTTCGAGCATGTGATTATTGATCTCGACGCAGAGCTCCGTATCGTCCCACAGCGTGCCGTTCCAGTCCCAAATGATGTGCTTAAATTTCATGCTCGAATATTAACCACAAAGACACGAAGCAGACCAAGGTTCACGAAGCATTATTCCGCTTTATGTACGATATTTTAATGATGCGCGGTGGCGATTTTCAGCGCCAGCCCGGCAAACACCACCCCGGCAATTCGGTTGAGCACCAACTGCGCGCGCGGCGACCGGTTCAGCCATTGCCCGAGCGTTCCCGCCAGCAGCGAAAGGGCAAAAAACACCACCGACCCCGAAAGGATAAACAGGCCGCCGAGAGCCAGAAACTGGAGAATTATCGACCCGCGCTGCGGATCGGCAAACTGCGGCAGGAAGGCGAGGAAGAAAATGGAAACCTTCGGGTTGGTGACATTCATGATGATGCCGCGCACATAAAGCTTCCGCAGTTTGATCCGCCCTTCCCTGCCGGACGGAATCGGCTGCCCCTTTGCGCGGAAGGCCTGCCAGGCCAGGAAAAACAGATAACCCGCCCCGATCACTTTCAGGATGGAAAAGGCGGTTTCCGAAGTCTGGAAAACCGCCGCGATTCCGAGCGCCACCGCGCACGTATGCACCAGCACGCCGGTCAGCAGCCCCAGTGTCGTAACGATGCCCGCCGCTTTGCCATGCACCGCCGACTGCGTCAGCACAAAAATATTATCCGGCCCGGGAGCCAAAGCGAGGAGGATTGACGCACTGCAAAACGTTATGATGGTCGATGGGTCCAACATCAAATCAGGATCACCAATCTGCGTGACGATTGAGTCGCGATTTAAAAAACAGTCACGGCTCAGTCGTCACTCATCACGCCTCTGCTTCGAGGCGGATAAAGTTCATCTGCTGCGAGCGGTCAATCTTCGGCGGCGGCACGGTGCCTTTACCGGCTTCGATGCACTTCATCAGCCACGCCATATTTTCAGCCAGATTATCCATCGTCTGCATGCCTTCCACATCGTGTTCCGCTTCGCCTATGGCGGCGCCGTAGCCGATGTTCCAATAGCTGGACGTTGCGATCGGCATCTGCAGAATCGAAAACAGGTGGTTCATCGTATCGAGCGTATGCTGCGCGCCGGCGCGGCGCACGGCGGTG
>JBFJYX010000276.1:0-4439 GCA_041622415.1 Pontiella sp. | reverse complement strand
AGCTTCACGAGGCGCGTGCCTTTGCCGTCGCCGCCGAGGTAGAGGTTGTATTTGCCCGGAGCCTTGCCGACAAACGCGATCTCCGCCAGGAAGGGGCGGGCGCAGCCGTTCGGGCAGCCGGTCATGCGGACGACAATCGGCTGCTCGGACAGGCCGTGTTTATCGACGATGCCTTCGAGCTTGGTGATGAGGTCCGGCAGATAGCGCTCCGCCTCGGCCATCGCCAGCGCACAGGTCGGCAGGGCCACGCAGGCCATGCTGTTCTGACGCAGCACGCTGATGTCTTTGCGGTAAAGCCCGTGCTCTATGGCCAGCTTCTCGATTTTCGCTTTTTTACTTTTGGCCACCTGCGCCACGATCAGGTTCTGTGTGGCGGTGATGCGGAAATTCCCTTTGTGCAGGTCGGCGATTTTCAGCAGGCCCTGCAGCATCTGCGGGCCGTCGTCGTAATCTTTGATCCGGCCGTGCTCGATAAACATCGTCAGGTTCCAGGTGCCGTCGGCATTTTCCACCCAGCCGAAGCGGTCGGAGTGCATGGTGAATTCAAAGGGCCTGGCTTTTTTGAAGGTGACGCCGGAGCGCTCTTCGACGTGTTTTTTGAATTCCTCCACGCCGAGATCATCGATGGTGTATTTCAGGCGGGCATGTTTGCGGTTGGAGCGGTCGCCGAAGTCGCGCTGGGTGGTGACAAAGGCTTCCGCAATGGAGCAGATATCTTTCTGTTCGATGAATCCGAAGTTTTTAGCAATCTGCGGATAGGTATCGGCTTCGCCGTGCGTACTGCCCATTCCGCCGCCGGCGAGGACATCGTAGCCCAGCAGTTTGCCGTCTTTGACGATCGCCACAAAACTGAGGTCGTTGCCGTTGACGTCCACATCATTATGAGGCGGAACGGCGATGGCGATTTTAAATTTTCGCGGAAGGTAGGTGTCGCCGTAGACCGGTTCTACTTCTTCTTCGTAGTTGGCGATCTTTTCCCGGTCCAACCAGATTTCATGGTAGGCGCCGGTCTTCGGCAGCAGGTGTTTGCTGACGGCAACCGCGTCATGATAGATCGTTTCGTGCAACTCCGATTCCACCGGATTGGTGTTGCAGAGTACATTGCGGTTCACATCGCCGCAGGCCGCAATGGAATCGATCATGACCTTATTGATGTTCTGGATCAGTTCTTTGACGTTGCGCTTCAGAATGCCGTGATACTGAAACGTCTGACGGGTGGTGAGGCGGATGCCGCCGCCGGTGAGGTTGCGTGAAATTTCATCGATGGCTTTCCACTGTTCGGCCGTGATGATTCCGCCGGGCAGTCGGGCGCGGAGCATGAAGCTGTGCAGCGGTTCCAGTTTCTGGTGCCGGCGTTCATCGCGGATGTCGCGGTCGTCCTGCTGATAAAATCCGTGGAATTTGGTCAGCTGTGTATCGTCCGGGGACAACGCGCCCGTGACGGAATTCTGCAACCCTTCTTCAATGGTTCCGCGCAGATGACGGCTGCGGGCTTTGATGTGCTCGTTTTCGCTCAATGGTTTTTCTTCAGACATTGGAAATCTCCTGAGATTCAATTTTTTGCAGGTTCTTATAACCACAAAGGCACTAAGGGCTCGAAGGAGAATGAATCCCTGCTGTTGGTCTTAGTGTGCTTGGTGTCTTTGCGGTTCATCCTTAATATACATCCTTCTGGTAGCGTCCGTCTTTGCGGAGCTGCACGAGATAATCTTCGGCTTCTTCGGTGGTGTATCCGCCTTTTTCGGCGACCACGTCGAGCAGCGCCTGATGGACATCGTGCGCCATGCGGGATTCATCGCCGCAGACATAGATGTGGGCGCCGCGCTGAATCCAGTTCCAGATTTCCTGGGCCTGTTCGGTAATGCGGTGCTGGACATAAACCTTATGTTCCTGGTCGCGGGAGAAGGCGAGGTCGATTTTCGTCAGCGCGCCGTCAGCGAGGAAGTCCTGCCATTCGGTCTGGTAGAGGAAATCCTCGGTAAAGTGCGGGTTGCCGAAAAAGAGCCAGCTGTCGCCCGGCGCATCCTGCGCGGCGCGTTCCTGCACAAAGGCGCGGAACGGGGCAATGCCGGTGCCGGGACCGATCATGATGACCGGTTTGTTCGGATCTTCAGGCAGGCGGAAGTTGTCGTTGGACTCCACATAAATCAGGACATCCTCGCCTTCGTTGAGGCGGTGGGCGAGATAGCCGGAGGCTCCGCCCAGATGGGGATAGCCGTGGGCTTCGTATGCCACGACGCCGAGGGTGAGGTGCACTTCCTCTTCCACTTCGCTCTGGCTGGAGGCAATGGAGTAGAGGCGCGGTGTCAGTTTGCGCAGCAGACCGATAAAAGCTTCCGCCGCGAGGGCGTCCGGATATTCGCGGACAACGTCAATAATCTGGCGCGTCTCCACGTATTCCCGCAGCGATTCGGTTTCGGCGGCGATTTTCATCAGCTCGGCCTGTTCCGTCAGTTCGGCATATTCGGTGACGAAGGCCGGATGGAGCTGGGTGAGCTCGTAGGTTTCGAGCAGCGCGTCTTTCACCGGTTTCGGCTCGTCGTTGACGTGCACGATTTCCCCCGGATCGATTTCGAGCAGGCTGAGAATATCATCCGCCAGCTCTTCGTCGTTTTTAAACCAGATGCCCAGGGCATCGCCCGGCTGATAGGTCAGTCCCGAACCTTCGAGATCGATTTCGATGTGGCGGATGTCCTTTTCCGAATCGCGGCCGGTAATTTTCTGGCAGGTGAGCAGGCGGGTCTGCAGCGGTTTTTTCCGGCTGTAATGGACGGCCGGGGCCGCGGCCCCGAAACTTCCTATGGCCGGAGCGGCCGCGCCGCCGCCGGCGGGAACGAGATCCTTGAAGGCCTCCACGGCCTTGGGGATCCAGGCTTCGGCTCCGTCGTCAAAATCAACATCCAGGTCCACGCGGTCCAGAATGCGCTCGCCGCCGAGCTCTTCGAGGCGGGCATCAAAATCCTTGCCGGTTTTGCAGTAGAATTCGTAGGAGCTGTCGCCGAGGCCGAGCACGGCATATTTGAAGTTCTCGAGTTTCGGTGCCTTGGTGGAGTTCATGTATTCCACGAGGTTGAGCGCATCGTCCGGCGGATCGCCTTCGCCCTGCGTGCTGGTGATGACGGCCGCATATTTGAGCTTCTTGAGGTTTTTCTCTTTAAATTTGCCCATGGAGACGATGTCCACCGCCAGGCCGGCTTCCTGCGCCGCATCGCGCAGTTCTTCAGCCACCGAGCGGGCATGCCCGGTCTGCGAACCGTAGAGGATGGTCAGGACGCTGTCCGGCGCGGCACCGGCGGCCGCCGATCCGGCCGGCAGGGCGGCTCCCGCGCCCTGGGCGCTGAGTCCGGTGAAGTATCCGCCGACCCAGGCGAGCTGGGCCGGAGTGAGCGCAGCGGCCAGCGCATTCAGCTGACCGACAAGATTGGCATCGAGCCCCGTGTTTGGTGTAGGTTGTATTGACATTTATTCCTGAATCCTTGTTTCTATACCTTTGAACCGAGCGATTTCTTAACTTGCTCTGTGCTTCGGTTTTTGAAATTGATGGCGCGGATAATAACCGGAAAGATGATCGGATCAATCATAAATTTAAATTAATGTACATAAATTAAGCGATTTATACCCCTGTAAAACTGTAAGTCTATGCATGCTGCCCCTGTAAATATTGGCTATTCCACCTGTCCGAATGACACATTCATCTTTTATAAGCTGGCCCATGAACCCGATGTGATTCCGCATTTGCACGATGTGGAGACGCTGAATGAATGGGCGCTGGAGGCCAAGCTTGATGTGACGAAACTGTCGTATCACGCCTGGCTGCTGGTGCAGGAAGACTATGAACTGCTCCAGTGCGGTTCGGCGCTGGGCCGCGGCTGCGGTCCGCTGGTGATTACCAAAGGGGGTAAAACCCTGAGCGACGAATCCGTCATTGCGGTGCCCGGCGCGCTGACGACCGCGCATCTGCTGCTGCGGCTGTGGAACCCGAACCTGAAAAACCGGATCTTCATGCCGTTCGATAAAATCATGGCCGCCGTGGAGTCGGGCGAGGCGGATGCCGGGGTGGTCATCCACGAAGGCCGTTTTGTTTATCAGGAACTGGGTTTCCAATGCCTGGAAGATCTGGGCGACTGGTGGGAGCATACCACCGGGCGGCCGATTCCGCTCGGATGCATCGCGGCGCACAAGCGGCTGGGAAAAACCAAAATAGCCGAAATCGAACAGCGGCTGAAGGCATCGATTCAGCACGCCTTCGATGATCCGGCATCCACGATGGATTATGTTCGGGCCCATGCGCAGGAGCTGGCCGACGATGTGACGACGGAACATATTAAAACCTACGTAAACGATTTTACGCTCGATCTGGGCGAAGAAGGCCGGGCGGCGATTGATACGTTGCAGAAATTAGCCCGCGAGGCGCGCATTATTTAGTGGAGGGACGGGCT
>JBFJYX010000275.1:0-4462 GCA_041622415.1 Pontiella sp. | reverse complement strand
GGAGCGGGTTTGGCTTTGCGTGTGCGCGGACGCCTGAGGACAGGCGTCCCTACCAGTGGCAGGGCGGGTTGTCCCAACCCGCCGCAGGTGGGAATGGGCCGTTCGGAGCGGGTTTGGCTTTGCGGGTGTGCGGACGCCTGAGGACAGGCGTCCCTACCTGTGGTAGGGCGGGTTGTCCTGCTAACGGTGTCCTGCCTAGATTAAATCATCGCCGGATTCTTTTACTTCGGCTTTTTTAAACTGACCGCAGGTGTCGGTGGCCTGGACTTCCTTTTTGTGGACGGAGCAGAACTGCGTGAAGGGATTCACAATATAGTTGGCGCAGTAGCGGCAGAGCGCGGCGTTTTCGCCCTCGTCAAAGACCTCCACTTTGGCTGATCGGTCGGCCTCGGTGAAGATGACGGGTTCGGCGCTCTTTGGTTTGTAGGGGACGTCCTCTTCGGATGCGTATTCAAATCCGCATGCGGCGCAGCATAATTTTTCGCCGGTTTTGGTAAAGCCGTCATAGACCGCCTCGCGTTGCAGCAGGGTGTCGGCACCACAATTCCGGCAAATGATTTCTACTGTCTTCATGCCGAAATATGTATATGGTACAGCGCAATTGAACAAGTCGCGAATGAGGTGTGCATGCGTAAGATTTCTGATTGGGGAAATTATCCGGTGATCGAGGCCGAGGTGAACGGCTTTGATACCACGGAGCAGCTGAAACGTCAGCTGGAACAGCCGGGCGAAGTGATTGCATTCGGCAACGGCCGGTCCTACGGCGACGCCTCGCTGCAGAACAAAATCCTGCTGACGCGCCGCTTCAACAAATTTCTTTCGTTCGACCGCGAAACGGGCGAACTCTGCTGCCAGGCCGGGGTGCTGCTGGCGGAAATCCTGGATGTGTTTGTGCCGAAGGGCTGGTTCCTTCCGGTCACGCCCGGCACCAAACTCATCACCGTGGGTGGTGCCATTGCGGCGGATGTGCACGGTAAAAACCATCATGTGGACGGCTCCTTCGGGCAGCATATCCGGTCGATGGACGTTATGCGCAATGATGGATCGGTGGTGACCTGTTCGCCGGAGGAAAATGCCGAGTTTTTCAATGTAACGGTCGGCGGCATGGGGCTGAGCGGTATTATCCTGAATGCCACCTTCCGGCTGCGTAAAATCGAGACGGCCTACATTCGGGAGGAGACCGTCCGCGCGGCGAACCTGGATGAGATTATGGACGGCTTCGAGGCCTCTGATGCCTGGACCTATTCCGTGGCCTGGATCGACTGCCTGGCCAAGGGCGACGCGCTCGGGCGCAGTATCCTGATGCGCGGCGAGCATGCCTCGGAATCCGACCTCATCGAGCAGGCGCACCGCACCAAACCGCTGGCGGTGAAGAAAGGACTGCCGCTCGGCATTCCGGTCACCTTCCCGAATTTTGCGCTGAATCCGCTGAGCATGAAGGCCTTCAATTTTGCCTACTACAACAAGACGCGGCCCGGCACGCATGCCCATGTGGTGGACTATAACCAATTTTTCTATCCGCTCGATGCGGTCGACAACTGGAACCGGATTTACGGCAAACGCGGATTTACGCAGTACCAGTTTGTGATTCCGAAGGAGGCCGGGCGCGAGGGCATGCGGAAAATCCTGACACGCATCACGGAAAGCGGCCTCGGTTCATTCCTCGCGGTGCTGAAACTGTTCGGCGAGCAGGACAGTTTTATGTCGTTCCCGATGGCGGGGTATACGCTCGCGCTCGATTTTCCCATCTCGGTAAAAGCGATGGGGCTGTTCAGGGAGCTCGATGCCATGGTGGCGGATTACGGCGGCCGGCTCTACCTGGCCAAGGATTCGCGCATGGATGCAGCGATGTTTGAAAAGACCTATCCCAACGCCGACGAGTTCCGGCAGGCCATCGCCATGCTCAACGAAGGCGGAACCCGGTTTGCCTCGCTGCAGTCCAAACGCATCGGAATCACGGATTAGGCAAGCCATGGAACAGTAACCACGAAATACACTAAATACACGAAAGGGGAGGCATGGTTGATTTAGTTTATAGGGATGAGTGTTACGAATTAAACGGGACGTTTTTTGAAGTATACAAAGAAAAAGGATGCGGTTTTCTTGAAGATGTTTATCAGGAATGTCTGGAAATTGAATTGGAGATGCAGGGGGTAGAATTTGTTGCTCAGTGCCCTTTAAAGTTGAAATACAAGGGCCGGCTGCTGAGAAAACAATATATTCCCGACTTTATTTGCATGGATAAAATCATTGATTGAAATCAAAGCGGTTAAGGATCTTTCAGATGAGCATCGAGCGCAGGTTCAGAATTATTTAAGGGCAACTGGATACAGGTTAGGGCTTCTTGTGAATTTCGGCCATTATCCCAAAGTGCAGATCGAACGAATCGCAAACTGACGTTTCGTGTATTTAGTGTATTTCGTGGTTTGAATTATAGGTGAACGGGTAATGAGGAATGTTTTAATTTTAGGCGCTACGTCGGATATGGCGCAGGCGATTGCAAAGAAGTATGCGGCGGAGGGGTGGAGCCTTACGCTGGCCGCATTGGAGGCCGACCTGCTCGGGCCGATTGCGAGCGATATCAAGGTGCGCGCCGAAGTGCCTGTCCAGACCCTGGAATTCAATGCCGTCGATTTTTCCAGTCATCGGAAACAGTATGAAGCGCTGGAAACGCGGCCGGATGCGGTGATTGCCTGCTTCGGCTATATGAGCGACCAGGAAAAGGTGCGGACCGACGAAGAGGATATCCGCCGGACGATCGATATCAATTTTACCGGCATGGCCACGATCCTGAGTATTATTGCCGAGGATTTTGAGCAGCGGGGCAGCGGCGCCATCGCGGCGATCAGTTCCGTGGCGGGCGACCGCGGCCGGCAGAGCAATTATATCTACGGCAGCGCCAAGGCGGGGCTGTCGGTATTCCTCGGCGGGTTGCGGAACAGGCTGGCGGATAAGGGCGTTCATGTGATGACGGTGAAGCCCGGGTTTGCCCGCACGAAAATGACGGAAAACCTCGAACTGCCCGCGGCACTGACCGCCAGTCCGGAGCAGATTGCCGAGGCCGTTTTCCAGGGATTGGAAAAAAAGAAAAACGTCGTCTACACCCTCTGGATGTGGCGTTGGATCATGCTGATCATCAAACACATTCCGGAACCGATCTTCAAAAAAATGAAGATGTAGGGCGTGATGCGTAACGCGTAATGCGTTATTCGTTACGCCGTCTGGAATGCATTCGGTATTGCGTACTGCGTAGTACGTATTGGCTCGTAAAAGCATACGCACTACGCAAGGTTCATTGAAGGCCCTGCTTCAGCAGGCCGTCAAAATATTCGATGGTTTTGGTGAGGCCTTCGCGCAGCGGAACGGTCGGTTCCCATCCGAGTTTTTCCTTGGCCAGTGTAATGTCGGGCTGGCGCTGTTTTGGATCGTCGGCCGGCAGCGGTTCAAAGACCAGCTTGGACTTGGAGTTGGTCAGGTCGATGACATTTTCAGCGAGTTCGAGCATGGTGAATTCGCCGGGATTGCCGATATTGATCGGGCCGGTGACGTCGTCCGGCGAGGCCATGAGGCGGATCCAACCTTCAATCAGGTCCGAGACATAGCAGAATGAACGGGTCTGTTTTCCGTCGCCGTAAATGGTGATGTCCTCGCCGCGCAGCGCCTGCATAATGAAGTTGGAAACCACGCGTCCGTCGTGCGGATGCATGCGGGGGCCGTAGGTGTTGAAAATGCGGACCACTTTGATGCGCAGATTGTGCTGGCGCCAGTAGTCGAAAAAGAGCGTTTCGGCGCAGCGTTTTCCTTCGTCGTAGCAGGAACGGATGCCGATGGGGTTGACGTGGCCCCAGTAGGTTTCGGGCTGCGGATGGATGTTCGGGTCGCCGTAAACCTCGGAGGTTGAGGCCTGGAAAACCTTGGCCTTCACCCGCTTGGCGAGGCCGAGGACATTGATGGCGCCGTGGACGCTGGTTTTGGTCGTCTGCACCGGATCAAACTGGTAGTGCACGGGCGAGGCGGGGCAGGCGAGGTTGTAGATTTCGTCCACCTCGACATAGAAGGGAAACGTGACGTCGTGGCGCATCAGCTCGAAATAGGGATTGCTCAGCAGGTGGGCAATGTTGGCTTTGCGACCGGTGAAAAAGTTGTCCATGCAGATGACGTCGCACCCTTCATTGAGCAGCCGTTCGCAGAGGAATGAACCCAGAAAACCCGCGCCGCCGGTTACGAGTACGCGCTTTTTAATGATATCCTGCATAACAAAATTCCCTTCATTCGGTTAAATAGCATCATTTTCCCATTTGCTACGGTTGAAAGTAATTTCAATTATTGAAGGATTAAGCAATAGTCATTTGATTCAAATTTCAGGAGTACTATGTCCGATTCATCAGCGAAACCCCTAGTTACTGCAGCAGAATGGGTAAGCCGTCTGCCCCGCCGCGATAAAAAGCTTTATGCCATGTAT
>JBFJYX010000274.1:0-4472 GCA_041622415.1 Pontiella sp. | reverse complement strand
ACCTCCACCAGCGGCGGCGTCTACCGCCTGGAACGCGCGATTTCCCTTTCGTCCAACCAATGGATCGCGGTGGAAACCCGCACCGCCACCAGCCACCGGGTCACATTCAATCCGCCGCATTCAGGCACGAACACCTTTTTCCGATTAATCTCAGAATAAGCCCACGAACTGGCGTTCCAAACATTGGAAAACGCTTAGGATTGACTCACCGATCATTAAATACCAATACTCCGATCATTATATAAGGAGACGAAATACCATGGATTTTGACGTAATTGTAATCGGCGCAGGTCCCGGCGGCTATCCCGCCGCCATCAAAGCCGCCCAGCTGGGCGCAAAAACAGCTATCATCGAGCGCGAATGGCTCGGCGGAACCTGCCTGAACTGCGGATGTATTCCCACCAAAACCCTGATTGCCGGGGCTGAAGTTTATCAGAAAATCCTGCACGCGGAGTCCTTCGGCATCACGGTCGGCAAACCGGAAATCGACTACACCGCCATGAAAAAGCGTAAGGATGATGTGATTCAAACGCAGCAAAACGGCATTGCCTACCTGCTGAAATCGCACGGCGTCACCCTTTTTGAAGGCACCGGCTCATTCAAGGATGCCAACACCATTGCCGTCAAAAAGGCTGATGGGTCCACGGAAAAGATAACCGGCAAAAACATCATTATCGCCACCGGCTCCACCTCCACGGTGCCCGGATTCATTCCGAAGCACGACCGTATTGTCGAAAGCCGCGCCTTCCTCGAACTCGACGAACTGCCGGAAACGCTGATGGTGCTCGGCGGCGGCTACATCGGCTCCGAGCTGGCCTGCATGGCGGCGGGGCTGGGCGTGAAAGTCACGATTGTGGAACTGCTGCCCGACATTCTCATGCTGCTGGACAAAGATATCCGCAACGTCGTGAAAAAGCACATGAAGAGCGAGCTCGGCATGACCCTGCTCACCGGGGACGCCATGCAGGATATCGTGGCGACCGACGACAAAGTGACAGCCAAAGCCGGCGACAAGACCATCGAAGCCGACATGCTGCTCGTATCGATCGGCCGCAGCCCGGTGCTCGACGGACTGAACATCGAAGCCGCCGGGGTAACCGTGAATGAGCGCGGCTATGTTGAAGTCGACGAACTCAGCCGCACCAATGTTCCGAACATTTACTGCATCGGCGATGTTTCCGGCCGCATGCAGCTCGCGCACGCCGCAACGTCGCAGGCGATGTATGCCTGCGAGCACATCATGAAAGGCGAGGAAAAGATCGAGGAAGTCGTCATTCCGGGCGTCATCTTCACCTCACCGGAAGTGGCGCTCGTCGGCCTGACCGAGGACGAGTGCAAAAAACTCGGCCGCAACATCAACGTCGGCAAATTCCAGTTTAAACCGCTCGGCAAAGCCCAGGCGGCCAACGAAACCGAAGGCTTTGTGAAAATCATCGCCGACAAGGACAGCGATATCATCATCGGCGCCCAGTGTGCCGGGCCGCACGCGACGGACCTGATCAGCGAAATGGTCGTCGCCGTCCGCGAAGAACTCACGGCGGAAGAGCTCGGCAATACCGTGCACGCCCACCCGACCTTTGCGGAAATCTGGATGGAGTGTGCGCACGCGCTGCATAAAGGCTGCGTGCATGCCCCGCCGGCGCGCTGATAAATAAAGCGTCCAAGGATTGGAAATGAAAACGTCTTTTCTCGAAAGGGCGTTTTTATTTTTTGATGGGATTGACCCGCGAAAGGCAAACGGATACCTTGCGCGGCTCTTTTGCTTCGAGAACAGAATTACCGATGAAATTTAGACTTTTCAGCCTTATTTTACTGATCAGCGCAGCCGGAACCGGCTTTGCGCGGGATACCATTGTGCTCAAAAACGGCGATGTCCTGACCGGTAAAATCCTGGAGCAGACCGCCGATCACGTCTATTTCAAATCCGTCGCCTTCGGGTCGATCAGCCTGAACCCGAAAGATATCCAGGAAATCCGGATCATCGAAGAGGAGCTCGGCGAGATCAAAGTTCCGGCCGAAGCCATTCCGCAGAAGGAAGGCGCAAAAGGCCATCTTCCAGAGACTGGAAGGAAAAAGCCGCCGGTGGCGAAAACCGCCAAGTCGGACAAAAAGAAAACGCAGTGGTCGGGATAGGCCGGTCTGGCCATCGCCATGCGCGAAAAAACCAGCACCAACCAGAGCGGCACCTATAAATACGAAAAATTTGAAACCTACCGCCTCTACGGCAACCTGGACTGGAAAGGCGAGCGCAACGCCCTGCGCTGGAACTGGACCTATCGCTACAGCGAGGATGAAGACAAAGTCCGCGATGACTACTTCAACGTAACGCAGAAATACAACCACACCTTCAAGAACAAGAATTATTTCGCCACCGCAAAAACCCTGTATCAGCGCGACTACAACCGCCGCATTGAAAACGAATACCTGCAGACCGCCGAGCTCGGCATCAAATGGTTCGGCAAGGGTTCCAAAGTGCAGCTCTCCACTTCAGCCGGCGGAGGATACCACGTCTACGACCGGCAGAACTCGGCGCGCACCACCACCACTTCGGTATCGGAGCCGAAATTTATTTTCGACGAAACCTTCCGGTGGGACGTCATCAACACGCTGGCCATCACCCAGAAATACACCCATCTCGGCAATCTGGAAAACTATCACCTGCTGTTTTCGGCGGGCATCGAGAACAAACTGGTGAAGGATATTTTCCTGCGCCTGGAATACCGCCTCGATAAGGACACCGAAGTTTCCTACGACGACAAGGGCTACTACGACAAAGCCCTGCTCACCAGCCTGCTCTACAAATTCTAGTCCGCCGCCGGCACTTCTTCGCCGGCCTCTTTTCCAACCCCTGGAAGAAACTCCACCGCGCCGGATTTAATCGGCCGAACCGCAGTAGCAGCCAGCTGAATCGCACCATCGCCCTGCCGCCACGGTTTGCCATAAACGATGATCATATAGCCGGGTTTAGCCAGGGTTTTCAGATAACTGATCCGCGCCGGCTTATCGACCGTCCAGCCGACTTTGATGCGCCCGGCACTTTCGGCCGAAAGCCGGTAGCGGCTTCCCCCGCCGTGATCCATCCAGTCAAACGTGCGGTGATCCACATCAAACGCCACCTGGATTGTTCGTTCGTTTTCCTTGAACTGAATATCGTCGATGATCCCCGCCCAAGCCACTTCCGTTTCCGCATACGCCTGGAAATTAGTCTTCACCTCGTCAAACGGGATCGAGCGGTCCGCCCGCGCATAGGCCTTCTTTTCCCGGTTTTTATACGGGCGATACGATTGGGTACTGACCGATGCGCAACCGGTCAGAACGGCACAGAGTAACAGGGCAACATACTTCATCTACTTCTCCACGTGCGGCAGGGATCCATTATACCATTCGGAAAATGTGCACCATGCCACGAATCCGCATTGAACGCGATGCCTATTCAAAAAGAGTGCGGTGCCCGGATTAAGCCCAGGCCCCGCGGCTTCCAACCCTTGGAAAACCGGCGCCCGAAAACCGGCATTTCTAAAGGTTATTTAACACCGCCCCCAATTGACACCCCTGCCCCGACCCCCTATATTCAGCGTCTTTTTACGACAGAGCCTCCATGAGGCCGTATGCAGTTAATGGCTGTTCGTTGATCAGGCTGAACAGAGGCCTCCTGAAGACGGACCGCGATTAAGCGATAACTGGAGCATCTGCTCCATTTGAGGATGAAAAACGACATGAGTGATTTGGATCGTCTGCGCCACTCCACGGCGCATGTAATGGCGGCGGCGGTTTGCCGCCTGTATGATAACGTGCAGCTCGACATCGGCCCCTCGACCGACGACGGCTTCTACTACGACTTTGACCTGCCGGAACGCATCACCCCGGACGACTTCGAGCGCATCGAAGCCGAGATGAAAAAAATCATCGATGAAGATCACGAGTTCGTCTGCAAAACCGTTTCGCGCGATGAAGCAAAAGAACTTCTGAAGGACCAGAAATACAAGCTGGAACGTCTGGCGGATATTCCGGAAGGCGAAGACATCACGTTTTACACCTGCGGCGAATTCATGGACCTGTGCGCCGGCCCGCACGTCGAAAGCACCGGCAAACTGCGCGCCTTCAAAATCATGAACATTGCCGGCTCCTACTACCGCGGCCACGAAACTAATCCGATGCTGCAGCGCCTCTACGGCACGGCGTTCACCAACCCGAAACAGCTGCGCCTCTTCCTCAAGCAGATCGAAGAAGCCCAGAAACGCGACCACCGCAAACTGGCCAAAGAGCTGGACCTGTTTTCCATCTCCGAAAACGTGGGCCCCGGCCTCGTCAACTGGCATCCGAAGGGCGGCCGCATCCGTACGCTCATCGAAGATTTCTGGCGCAAAGAGCACTATAAAAACGGCTACGACATCATCTTCACCCCGCACATCGGCAAAGCCAACCTGTGGGAAACCTCCGGCCACCTCGACTTCTACCGCGAAGGCATGTTT
>JBFJYX010000273.1:0-4491 GCA_041622415.1 Pontiella sp. | reverse complement strand
GTTGCCCTCAACAGCGCACAGATGCTGCTGGGCGGATTCATTCTGCTCCTGCTGGCATTCCCGTTTGAAGGATTGCCTGGCATGGCCCTGCCCGGCGTCTACTACGGCAACCTGCTGTGGCTCTCCACCATCTCCGCCACCGCCTTTGCCATCTGGTTTTACCTGCTCAGTCGCATTCGCGTCTCGCAGCTCAACCTCTGGAAATTCCTGATCCCGCTCTGCGGCTCCGTCATCGCCTGGATCTTCATCCCCGGCGAGCATCCCACATGGCCGAGCCTCGCCGGCATGCTGCTGATCGTCTCCGGCATCGTGGTCGGCCAGACAGGCGCCAAAAAAAGCTAAGCCGGGAAGCGCGGCTCAATGAAAACCGGCGGGTGCATATAGAGCGGCTCAAAAGGCTCGGAAGCCACGTTCTTCATAAAGCGGTCAAACACCAGCTCGCCCAGTTTTCCAGCCGTTGGAAACTTCGGTTCTTCCAAACCCTGGAAACCGGCCAGCAGTTCTTTCAGCCGGTCCTGATCCGGACTGACCACCAGCGACCCTTCCGGAACAAAAGCCTGCAGCTCATCACGCTCCATCAGCTGAAACTCACCGTCCAGTTCATGGCCATGAAAAACACCGGCCCAGACCTTGTTACGCCGCGCATCGCCAACCACCACCGTTTTTTCCGCACCGCAAATCGATGCCAGTGCCGCGCCGCTGTTGAGCGCATAGACGTGTTTCTTTTCAGGGGCCGCCAATGCATTAATCACCGTGAAACCGATCCGCATGCCCGAAAAAGCCCCGGGCCCGCGGCCCACGGCAAACAGGTCCACGCTCGGCCAGTCCGTTTCCAGCTCAGACATGGCATCGAACAGCTGCTGGCGGTTTTTAAAATTTTCCTCCCAGCTTTTCTCGGCCGTCACCACGCCCTGTTCCAGAATCGCAATGCTGCCGAAGCGCGAGCTCAGCTCAATGGAAAAAATCTTCATGCTTCACCTTCTCTGTAAATGCGGAATGTGCGGGTGCCCGTTTTATCGTCGGCCCGGATCTCGATATGCAGCAGGTCGTCCGGCAAAAGGTCGCCGGCCCGCTCGGCCCATTCAATGGCCGTAATGCCGTCCACATCAAAATATTCTTCCAGGCCGAGGCCCAGCGCCTCGACCGGACCGGAGAGACGGTAGAGATCAATATGGTGCAGCGGCAGCCGGCCCTCGTATTCGCCGATGAGCGTATAGGTCGGGCTGGTGATCGGCTCATCAATGCCGAGCGCAACCGCGAAACCCTGGATAAAACAGGTCTTCCCCGCTCCGAGATCCCCATGCAGGGCCATCACCGTTCCCGGCCCCAGTTCGCCGGCGAGCTCAGCCGCCAGCTCCCACGTTTCTTCAGGACTGTTTGTTTCAACTATACGCACGGTTCAAGCTCCCTCTCCAGCAGCACGGCGGCTTCATCCATGGTTTCCACCCGGAAATCCGCCTTCGTTATTTCATTTGCCGGGCACACACGAATCGTACGGCATCCCGCCGCCTGCCCCGCCTCAACATCCTTTTCGCTGTCGCCGATCATCCACGAGGCCGCCGGATCCAGATCATGCTTTTCCGCTGCCTGGAAAATCATGCCCGGCTTCGGCTTACGGCACGCGCAGTCGTCCGCGGCCAGGTGAACGCACTGGAACACATCCAGCACATCAACGCCGTGGCCCTGGAGCTCGGCCCGCATATTACCGTGCATCGCCCGGAGTTCGTCCTCGGAATACAGACCCTTCGCAACGCCCTGCTGGTTCGTCACGATAACCGATGGATAGCCCTTGTCGGTCACCACCTTCAACGCGGCCACAAAGCCCGGCTGCAGGTGAAAATCCTCCCAGCGCTCGACATAGCCCGGGCCCGGCGATTCATTCACAATCCCGTCCCGGTCGAAAAATATACACGGTCTGCTCATAAGACGGCGGAATCTACAATCCCTCTCCAGCCTTTGGAAGTCTGTTTCAGCACCATTTTACTCCGACATGGCCGGGGCACAAAAAAAACCTCCGGCGCAAACCGAAGGTTTAAAGTGGTGGCGAGACCCAGAATCGAACTGGGGACACGGGGATTTTCAATCCCCTGCTCTACCGACTGAGCTATCTCGCCGTTTGGAGGCCCCGGGAAGGCTTCCTCAGATCCGAAGACCTGAAATATGGTCGGGGTGACTGGATTCGAACCAGCGACTTCTACGTCCCGAACGTAGCGCTCTACCAGACTGAGCCACACCCCGTTTTGACCAAAGAAGTGCGTAGTGTACGAATCCGCGTTTAAATGGCAAGCGGGAAAATCAGACTTTTTTCCGCCAGCCGGAAACTTCCCGTATCCGGACCGTTTCCGCGGCCTCAGGCGCGGGGGTGCGCCAGCTGATAAACCTCTTTCAGCCGCTCAATCGAAACATGGGTGTAAATCTGTGTGGTGGAGAGCGAAGCGTGGCCCAGCAATTCCTGCACACTGCGCAGGTCCGCCCCCGCATCCAGCAGGTGCGTGGCAAAACTGTGCCGCAGGCTGTGCGGCGTCAGCTCCGCATTCAGCCCGCAGAACAGCACATATTTTTTCATCATGCGCTCAATCGACCGCGCCGTAATCGGCCCGCCGTTTTTATTCAGGAACACCGGGCTGCGCACATCCTTTTTGCCCTCCAGCAGCCAGACATTTTCCCGGAGCTCCAGGTTTTTCATCAGCGCGCGCGTCGCCGGAGACCCCAACGGACAGAGCCGCTCCTTTTTGCCCTTACCGCGCACGCGCGCCACACCCGAAAGCAGGTCAATGCGCTCTTCCGGCAGCTGCACCAGTTCATTAATGCGCATGCCGGTGGAATAGAGCATCTCCAGAATCGCCGAATCGCGCGCCACCATATATTCGCGCCAGAATTTCACCTTCGGATTCGAAGACGGCGCCTGCTGTTCCTGGACGTGAGCCGGGGCATCGAGCAGACGCCCCACCTCATTCACCGACAGGATCTGCGGCAGATAGTTCCCCTTCTTCGGCAGGTTCAGGCCGCTGAACGGATTCTGGTCCACATATTCCTCGCGCAGCAGGAATTTATAAAACGACCGCAGCGCGGACAGCTTCCGCCCGGTGGTCGTCGGCGCCATTTCCAGCTTCTGGAAAAAAACCAGGAATTTGCGCGCGGCAAAACGGTCGGCACTTTTCCAGTTAAACGGCGCCGCGGCCGTCTCCCCCCAGACAATTTCACAGAACTGCCGGATATCGATGAGATAATTACTGACCGTATGCTCCGAGGCGTTTTTCTCCGCCTCGAGATACTTCACAAAATGCGCTACACACGGATCGATCATGGGGTCGTCAGTTCTCTCAACGCAAAAAAACAAAGACCGCAGAGGATCGCAGAGCCGGTTCTGCGATCCTTGTTTCGAATCTCCGCGTCTTTGCGTTTAATTTATTCCTCTGCGGCGGCTTCGTCTTTTTTCGGCTTCGGCGGACGCGGTGCGGGCAGGCCGTATTGGTCCTGCAGTTCCGCATAGTTCGGAATTTGGTCGGCATAGCGCGCCGCCATTTTCTTCAGCGCCGCCAGCTGGCGTTCCGACAGCGTGCCCTTGCCCTTGAACTGCGACGCAAGCGATTCATAAAAGGTCTTGTCGTTAAACTCGCGCTTGCCGCGTTTGGTCGGCTCCGCCCATTCGCTCACATGCTCCATCATCGCCAGCACCGGGGCGGTGGTCGGATCAGCCTCGACCTCCTGCTTTTCATCCAGTTTGAACTCCGCCCGGATCGCCTCAAAGTTTTCGATCTGCTCCGAATATTTCGTCAGCAGCGAATCGAGATACGCCACCTGGCGGTCCGACAGACGCTTGCCCATGGTAATCTGATCACCGAGCGAGGTCACAAATTTCTTATCGTCATACGTGCGTTTGCCCACCTTCTGCGGTTCATCGAATTTCACCTTCGACAGCACTTCGAGTTTCCGCGGCGTATCGCCGCGCACCGCTTCCGGCTCCACCAGCTCAAGCTCGGCCGCGAGATCGGCCGGAACCTGCTTGATATACCGGCAGCACATTTTATGCAGCATTTCGCCCTGGCGTTTCGACAGCAGTTCGCCCTCGCCCACCTTCTCTTTCAGGTCCTCGAAGGTTTTGTGGTCATCATAGGTGCGCCGGCCGGACTTCACCGCCGGGGCCCATTCCGTAACATTTTCCAGGGCCTGGAAACATTTCGCCACAAAAGCCGGCTCCGCCGTCTCCTTGGCATGTTCAATCCACTCGAGCAGCGACGGATAGAACTCCTTCATCATCTCCGTCCACTCGATCTTGCCTTCCTCCACCTCGTCGAGGCGCGTCTCCATATCGGCCGTAAAACGCGTTTCGAACAGATCGATCTTGTTGCCGTGCTTCAGCTTTTCTTCCGTGCGCAGCACCAGCGTCACCAGCTCTTTGCCGAGATCCGTCGGAATCAGCGACCGCTTCTCTTTAATCACATATTCGCGCTCATCGAGCTTCGACATAATCGCCGCATAGGTCGACGG